>NZ_JAELTP010000236.1 GCF_016428915.1 Pandoraea sp. ASV26 | reverse complement strand
CGCTTGTGCCGACGTATTTTTCACACATTTTTACATATCAGGGCGATAACCACGCTCTCAAGGGGTTTTATGACGCTATTGTTTTGATTATGCAGACTGGCTTTGCTATTACGGCGTTTGTTTGCATGGTTCTTAACCTCAACCTTCCTGAGGAGCTGGAGGAAAATGCTAGTGCGGAGGATGCTGAAGTTGAGCAAAAACAAACGCGTTCTGAGCCTTTGAAGAATCAGGGACAGGAGCATGATGCACCTACAGTGCTGGATTTGAATAGCCGTTGAAAATCTCACCGCTTCATATGATGACTATACATGCAAAATCACTCCATACGACGTGCAATTTCCAAAAAGTTTAAGACGTGGGAATAAGGAAAAGAAAAGAAACTGTTTGTAATGATGGATTTTTTGTAGTAATCACGTCGTTGGCCACTGACCATAAAAATACAGACTCAAGAAGAAGAAGAAGAAGAAGGAAAAAAAAAGAAAGAGCAAGAAAATAAAACACCCGTGTCTCAATACCCAAAGAATAAGCGCCATATATGCCGTGTTATACCTCGATTCCCACCAAACCCAGTCCAAACCTCAATAACATATGAAAC
>NZ_JAELTP010000235.1 GCF_016428915.1 Pandoraea sp. ASV26 | reverse complement strand
GGCCCGTCTGCTTGACGCATGAGATCCAGTGCGCCGTACTTGGGCCGGTGGCAGGGCAGCACTGCTTCATCCTGGTATGCGCCGTTGAAGAGTTTCTGTTCCCATACGTCGCGAAGGCCGCCCGCGTGCGTTGCGACAAGGCCGTTGGAGATGCCTGTTTCAAATTGGCTTTTGTAGGTGCCGTCTTCTAGGAGTGCGCGAGCGACGAGCCGGACTTGCCCGGTGCTGGATTTTGTTGGGCGGTCTGGGTGGAAGTGTAGTGCTACTTTGGCGTGTTTGCGAATAGTTGCCTTTGTTTCGTCTAGCGCGGTGGTGGAAAGGTTGGACATGCGGTAGATGTGTTGTAGCGTTGCCTGCGCGTCTGGCCGCAGTTTTATTGCTTGCGCGCGGATATAGGCTATTGCCCTCTCTTGAAAGGGCTCTAGGTGAGTTGAGGCCATAATGTTCGGTTTCGATGCGTCTTGTGAGCTTGTTGGAGGACTTGAGTTTGTTGAAGATGTTGAAACTTCTCGAGACTGTAACGTGCGGCTTAGACTCCGGAGTGCGGCGGTGAAATGAGTCAAACGACCAGCGGAGATTCAGCCGAGCCTTGCAAGGG
>NZ_JAELTP010000234.1 GCF_016428915.1 Pandoraea sp. ASV26 | reverse complement strand
CAGGGTCGGTCAGGTTCTGGAGTGCGGGCCATAAGTAGGTATCCCCAAACACCAGTCATCGCCGCCCGCCCTTGGCAGAGAAAGTAGACTTTACACTTTCATCACTTTCATCTCCTCAACATCAGCGACAAACATCCCTGACGGTCGCTTCGCGTGGAATATACGATTGACGGTCGACCTACTGTATCCGACGACGAGTTTACATACTCCTGGCGCTCTTTACTTTGATAACAGCTCTACAAACAGGGACTTTGGAGACGCAATTCCGCAAACGACTTGTGGGAAAGCTGCCGACTCAACCTACTACAAAAGCACAGCACACGACCGTTGCAGCGTTTATCAGTACACCACCAAAAGCTCTGCCGACGATTGCGAACCCCCGGCCCGTCATGTCGGGCAGCGAGAGCCATGCGAGTGGCAGCGGGTTTGACCTTTTGCGGAGGGCAACCCAAGCCATGATGTCAAAGTAAGTTGCATATGCTTTTCTTTTGGTCTACCAAAGTACAGCACGAGTGTCGCTTGATTTCGAATCGACTTCTTGTTTTGCGCGGCGAGGGCGAGCTCCAAAGTCGGGCCAAAGCACCATTGCAATTGCCACCAC
>NZ_JAELTP010000233.1 GCF_016428915.1 Pandoraea sp. ASV26 | reverse complement strand
ACATAAGGCAAACACGTCTAAATATTACCCTCTAGAATTAGTTATATGCGTTGTAACTACATTCTATATGTGGAATACATTGCAAGACTATATCCCTCATCACGTACTATACGTGACTGCTCCGCAGGTCGAAAGTAGGACGAGAATGCCCGCTCTAACGTCGACACTGGGGAAGACAGAATAGTATATGAGAATGTAGTAATTCATTCTATAGACTGAAGCAAAAATGACAAATGCGACACGGAAGTGAAGCGAGTATGCACTCGTCTGTAGAAACGAGTATTATGCTGCCCAGGCTTCATGGTCGAATACTGACCTTCAGTAACCTGCATTGTAGATTGATCGTATCTCACTTTTGCTTACACGGTCCGACTCCTTTGATGTGCCCTTGTAAGTTAACGTCTGCGTTTTCTAGCTTTGATAGGCACGGCTAGCAGGAAAGAAGTACTACGACAACGCGCGCGAGAAACACACTTGCCAACTATACATAGCCGTATCAAGGGATAAACCCCCTTTCCTCTCTGCCTAAATCCCCTCATATGCCCCCGCAGCGTTTTATCTTTTCACTTTTCCCCTCTTTTCTTTATTGTGGCTTTGCTACAG
>NZ_JAELTP010000232.1 GCF_016428915.1 Pandoraea sp. ASV26 | reverse complement strand
GTCCGAGTGAAGTCTCGCGGCACGGGGCGGAAGTGAAGCGGAGATCGGTGATGACGGAGTGGGGACGGGTCGGTCGAAAGAGTTGGGAAAGGCGGCGGGGGACTCGGGGCAGATCGAGATGCCCATAGCGGCGGTTGCGTGTTGTATACTGTCGTGCGCTTTCTAAAAAAGATGCAATCAAGCTGCAAACTGCCAATGTTGATGTTTCTCTCGATGCTTGGGTTATATAACTACTGGATTCAGCGGGCGAGTCGCCGAACCCCTACATGGGAATATGCCCTTACACGGCCAACGAATTCAATATTATTTCACCTTTTTTTTTTTTTTTTTTTTTTAAAACGGGAAGGTATGGAATACAACAGGGTGGTTGAGGGTGTATATTTTTTTGGTAGTGATTTTAAAATCTACGTCGTGAACGCATGTGCCTGGGGGGTGTGGGGGCCCCCCACCCACACAGAAGTTGAGCTACGCAGACGAGCCCAGTCGAGTAGAACCCGCACGTTCCCTCTAGTATATAGAGGGGATACACTTCTAACTAATCCCGGCAACATTTCGACCACTCAAAGCAGCAGCTTAACTAAGAGGTGGTGGTTTACACCACTAGGAC
>NZ_JAELTP010000231.1 GCF_016428915.1 Pandoraea sp. ASV26 | reverse complement strand
AGGGACAAGGATGTTGCTGCGTCGCAGGTGAACTGGGCCACGGCGGTACTGTTTACGCTGGTGCTGTTAAACAATGTTCCCAATCAATGGCTTCCCAAAAGCCAAAGACAAAATTTCGAAAATATTCACACCAAACATACCTCGCCAAAGCCCCTATACAAGGTCAACCGCGTCATTATCAACATCCTAGATCCTCTACCAGCGACACAACCCACCAAGCCATCGCCGTCAAATCCCCTCCTTTTTGCAGACGAAACTTTCAACCGGGACGCTGATCCAGTGTGGTTCACTCCCGACGAAGGGGATTTGCCCGTTCCCGCTGCGGCAAGCACGTATCGCATTGCAATTGACATTGGCTGCGCATTGGATCTCATGGTTACAGAGTCAAACCCGGCTATATGCAGTGCAATCGCCCGTTCGAGTATACGCGTCTTTGAGAATCGCCTCAACGGGAAGAGTTACGGGGGTTTTGTGGTGCCACGATAGAAATGTAATAACATAAGATCCATGCCAGGATATCAGGGGTGACCAACAATCATATCGGATGCAGAAGCAGCGGAAGCAAAGACATCTTAGCCGTCTTCCTCCCGGACAAGATGCCATCGTCGCAG
>NZ_JAELTP010000230.1 GCF_016428915.1 Pandoraea sp. ASV26 | reverse complement strand
AACCCACCCCCCCCCCCTCCCTCTCCCCACCACACGGTTCGTCGGCAGCGTCAGATGTGTATAAGAGACAGGAATATGAGCTTCCTACATCGATTGAGCCGGACAGCACGCGGAGTGAGAACACGCCACGATTCGATCCGCCACCGCGGCCATCGACATCTTCTGGTAGCGCTTCGCCGCATCGCCAGCCGAGGTTCGATTCAATGCGCGACCAGTCAAGATCGACGCCAACCCCTCCATTAAACATGCATAGGGCTAGGGATTCGCCAACGCCGCCGATTGCGGCAAACAGACCTGCATACGAACCAGAGCACCTCGCTGGCCAACAAAGCATGGCATACGAGCAGCAAAATATACATGCAGGACAACGTTCAGCATCTGGCTATGACCAACCGCTTTACCAACATGGCAACGAGTCGGGAAGCCACATGAATGTGTCTGCGTACGAGCAAGGCGGAAGCAATAGACGACGAGAGAGCTTTATTCACGGCAGCGGCCTACAACCCCAGGGCTCCAAGAGCAAACTGCGCTATTAATGCAAGACGGGCGCTCTCACCATTGCTTTGAAAAAGGCAGCGATTATACCACAAATTTTTCTACGATACCTATATTT
>NZ_JAELTP010000229.1 GCF_016428915.1 Pandoraea sp. ASV26 | reverse complement strand
GCCTTTAAGCTGCGGCGCGATCCGAAACGGTGAGCCAACTGGTTCAGGCGCATCTGGATCCATGAGCGCCAGGGGACAGGGTTTGTTCTCCGGCCGCGCAGGCTTTCCTGGCGACTTGGTCAACAAGCGCTGGAACTCGACAGCGCACTGTCTGCACCGGACAGCGTTGGATGGTGCACTGGGCGATTGCGCAAGCCACTTGGGCTTGAACTCGACGAGAAGTTGGTTTGAGCCGTCCAGGGGTCGCATGTCGCGTGTAAGCAGGCCCCAGTCTGATAGGCCGACAAAGGAGCCGCGGAACTTGGGGTTGCGGGTGTGGTCAGTGTCCTGGAGCATGGTGTTGACCTGGCTGATGATGTCTGTGTCGCGGAGTATGACGAGTTCTTGGTAGTTTGCGTAGCCGTCTAGAATGGGCTTTATAGAAGTAGTGTAGAATTGTTGTTGGAGAATATAGTTGTATTTTGACTGTTGGCCTCGGCGGGGAACCTTGGCGACTCTTAGGAGCATGCCTTTGGCTTTTCGTTTAGCTTTAATTCTTCCTTCTGTTCCTTTTTTTTTTTTTATGGGATTGTGTTCTGGGCCGTACCTTTGAAATCTTCCTTAGATGCATGAGATC
>NZ_JAELTP010000228.1 GCF_016428915.1 Pandoraea sp. ASV26 | reverse complement strand
GTGAAAAAGAGGAAAAAGTCAGACTAGGCTGCGTGCGCCCAAATTGTGCCGAATGTCTCTGATGCGTTTGGGGGGTGGGTTTTCCGATTGCGGTCAAGCCCGGGTGTGGTTGTGGTTGCGGCTGCGGTAGCGGTTGCGGGGCGTTGTCGAAAACGGTGTTGTACTGTCCTGATGTTACTTGGACGGAGACGGCGAACGGTGCATATAAAAAGCTAGACTATTTAGTTTTCCCCTCTCGGGAATAAAATTGCGAGCGGCTCAATGGGCTAAGCGAGGAATAAAGCCTTGAAGGTTTCGTTTTTGTTCGTTTTCAAAGCAATTGTTGTTCCTGTTTCGGTGTTCCGTCACCACAAGCGTCTTGTATGTAAGTGTAGCGGACTCTGACGGCGGGTGAGAAGCGGACAAAAAAAGACGAAAAGAGGACCGTCTTCCTTTGAAAATGTAAAAACTCTTTTGATAAAAGAAATGAAGAAGAGGAAAAAAAATTCAAAATATCTTGCTTTTTAGTTCGTCTCTTTTCTTTTCTTTTTCTCCCTCTCTGAAACAAGGCCTTTGTCCTCTTTGTAGGTGGCGTGGACCTGTCTCTTATACACATCTCCGAGCCCACGAGACGAGATTG
>NZ_JAELTP010000022.1 GCF_016428915.1 Pandoraea sp. ASV26 | reverse complement strand
TGCTGCGACGATCGCCATGTCCCAGCCGTAGGGCACGAGGCCGATACCGCCGAATTCCTTGCTGCCGGCATAGGAGCATAGGGCCATGGCGGGCAGGTAGCCGATCAGCCACCACGACGCGTTGAGGTCGCGGCCGAAGCCTTGCCACTTGTCCTTTGCCTGATAGTAGAAGTAGACCGGCAGCGCCACGACCACCAGCACGATGATCTGGCCGGTGAGTGGCCAGCGGGCCCAGTAGAGAATGAGCGATGCGCACACGAAGGCAAACGGGGCGATCAGCGACAGGCCGGGCAGGCGCAGCGGGCGGTGCATGTCGGGTGCCGAGTGGCGCAACGCCATCACGCTGATCGGGCCGGTCAGGTACGAGATCACGGTAGCCACCGATATCACGGCGGCCAGCGAATCCCAGCCGCGGAAGAAGAACATGAAGACGAACGAGATGGCCAGGTTGAACCACATCGCCGGGCGCGGCACGCCGTAGAGCGGATGCACGCGGCCGAAGATCTCGGGCAACGTGCGGTTGCGCTCCATCGCGTAGATCATGCGGCTCGTGGTGGCCATGTACGTGGTGCCGGTGCCGCTCGGGCTCAGGAACGCGTCGAAGTACAGCACGATGGCGAGCCAGTTCAGGCCGAGCGCAATCGCGAGTTCGGCGAACGGCGAGCTGAAGCTCACCATATGCCAGCCGCCCGCCAGTTGCTCGGGCGAGAGCGCGCCGATGTAAGCGACTTGCAGCAACAAATAGATGACGGTCGCGAGCAGAATCGAGCCGACCACGGCGAACGGGATGCTGCGACCCGGATCGCGGGCTTCCCCTGCGAGGTTCACCGGGCTCTGAAAGCCGTTGAACGCGAACACGATGCCCGACGTGGCCACGGCGGTCAGTACGGCCGACATGCCGTTCGGCGCGAAACCGCCGTGCTCTGCCAGATTGAAGTTACCCGGATGGAAGCCCGCGATCATCAGACCGGCAATGGTCAGGGCCGGAATCGCGAACTTGAAGAGCGTGATGGCCGTGTTGGCGCGCGCGAACAGCTTCACGCCCCAGTAGTTCAGCATGAAGTAGGCGATCACGAGCAGCGCGGAGAGCATGAGGCCGCTGGTGGTGAGGGTGCCATCCACGAACAGATTGCGCGCCCAGTCGTACGGCCACGTGCTCATGTACTGAATCGACGCTTCGGCCTCGATCGGAATCACCGACACGATCGCGATCCAGTTGGCCCATGCCGCGACGAAGCCGACCAGACTGCCGTGCGAATAGCGCGAGTACCGCACCATGCCGCCCGACTCGGGGAACATGGCACCCAGTTCTGCGTAGGTGAGCGCGATGGCCAGAATAACGACAGCGCCGATAAGCCAGGCAAGCAGGGCGGCGGGCCCTGCGATCTTGGCCGCTTTCCAGGCGCCAAATAACCAGCCGGAGCCGATGATCGAGCCAAGACCGGTCAACATCAGGGCGAACGGCCCGATGTTACGCATGAGGGATTGATTGTTATCCATTCGATGTCTTCTCCACGCCCGGGGGGAGCAGGCACCGGCCCCGATGAGGGCGAGGCGATACGCTGCGCGAGGGCGGACAAACTGCCCGCAGGCCGGTCGCCGTCACAACGAGCATGACGGCGCGGGGGCGGCGCTGACGGACGCGACTTCTGTTGATGGGCTCCGCGAATGTCGTCCGATTGCCCATGTCGCCGCGCACGGGGAAGCGTGCATTGCCCGAATTGGGGTCGGAGTCGCGGTTCGCGAAAAAAGCGCGATTCTACCCGAGGCGACTTGCCTCTGTGGGACTTTGTAACACTTTCCCAATGGCGTCCTGATGGGGGACGTTACGACAAAATGCGCGCAAGCCAGTCAGGACGCGGCTTTTCGATTGGGAAAGTGCCTATTACAAAATATTAAAGGGTCAGATGTTGGATCAGGGTTATCCCTTAGAGAATCCTCAGATCCCGGCAAGGCACGGATACTTCATCTCAAGGTACTCGTCGATGCCGTATTTGGACCCTTCCCGCCCAAGGCCGGATTGCTTGACGCCACCGAAGGGGGCGACCTCGTTCGAGATCGCGCCGGTGTTGATGCCGACCATCCCGGCCTCGATGCCTTCGGCGACGCGCCAGACCCGGCCGATATCGCGGGCGTAGAAGTAGGACGCGAGGCCGAAGTCGCTGGCGTTGGCCAGGCGAATGCCGTCTGCCTCGTCCTTGAAGCGGAAGACCGGGGCGAGCGGGCCGAACGTTTCCTCGTGGGCGACGAGCATGTCGGCGCTGGCATCGGCCACCACGGTCGGCTCGAAGAAACGGCCGTGCAGCACCTTGCCACCGACCGTCACGCGGCCGCCTTTGGCGAGGGCGTCTTCGACGTGGCGCTCGACCTTCGACACGGCGGCGTCTTCGATGAGCGGGCCGATCGCCACGCCCGGCTCGAAACCGTTGCCCACGCGCAGCTTGCTCACTGCGGCGGTGAGTTTCTCAACGAATGCGTCGTAGATGCCGTCCTGCGCGTAGATGCGGTTCGCGCACACGCACGTCTGCCCGGCGTTGCGGAATTTGGAGGCGATGCAGCCTTGGACGGCGGCGTCGACATCGGCATCGTCGAACACGAGGAACGGCGCGAGGCCGCCGAGTTCGAGCGCGACTTTCTTGATCGTTGGCGCGCATTGCTCCATGAGCCTGGCGCCGACCGGCGTCGATCCGGTAAAGGACAGATGGCGCACGCGCGGGCTGGAGGTGAGCACATTGCCCACATCGGCCGAGTTTTTCGATGTCACGACATTGAATACGCCCTTGGGCAACCCGGCACGGTCCGCGAGTTCGGCGAGCGCCAGCGCGCAGAGCGGGGTGAGGCGGGCGGGCTTGACGACGATCGTGCAGCCCGCCGCGATCGCCGGGGCGATCTTGCGGGTAATCATCGCGATGGGGAAGTTCCAGGGCGTGATCGACGCGCACACACCAATGGGCTGCTTGAGCACCAGCAGGCGCTTGCCGCCTTCGGGCGAACTGAGCACGTCGCCGTCGATGCGCTTGGCTTCCTCGGCGAACCACTCGATGAACGACGCCCCGTAGGCCACTTCACCTTTGGCTTCTGCGAGCGGCTTGCCTTGCTCGGCGGTCATGATGGCGCCGAGGTCGTCCTGAGCCTGCATGATGAGGTCGAACCAGTGACGCATGATGCGGGCGCGCTCTTTGCCGGTCTTGCTGCGCCATTCGGGCAGGGCGGTTTCGGCGGCGACCAGCGCGCGCTCGGTCTCTCTGGCCCCCAGATCGGCGACGTGGGCGATTTCGGCGTCGGTGGCCGGGTCGTTGACCGCAAAGGTCGCGTGGGAGTCGGCGGGTGTCCAGGCGCCGTCAATATAGGCGTCGGACTTGAGCAGTTCGGGATCTTTCAGGCGGGCCAGTGCCGGATGTACTTTGCCGGGCGCGCGGGAATGCGAAGGTTGGCGGGGGGATGACACGATCAGCTCTCCTCTCGATGACCGGGCGGCGCTGTCGGAGGACAGCGCGCCGCTCGGGGGGACGGAAACGGATAAGAACGGATACGGCTTGTCGGTGCGTCGGGTGCCAGCTTACTCCAATGCCATGCGTCGTTCGTGATGCGTGAACCCTGGAGCGGGTAGTGCGGTGTCGGGGTGCGCTTTGCGCGCGACATCGGCAGCCCGATGGCCGCCGATGTATCGCCGTCCGGCTTGCGTGGCCGGTTTTACAGGCCGAGATCCTGATATAGCGCGGCCATGCGAGCGTCGACGTCGGCGGTCATCTCGATGGGACGTCCCCATTCACGCGAAGTTTCGCCCGGCCACTTGTTGGTCGCGTCGATCCCCATCTTGGACCCCAGCCCGGGCTTCGGCGAGGCGAAGTCGAGATAGTCGATGGGGGTGTGGTCGACGAGCGTGGTGTCGCGAGTCGGATCGACACGCGTGGTGATCGCCCAGATGACTTCCTTCCAGTCGCGAATATCGACGTCTTCGTCCACCACGACGATGAACTTCGTATACATGAACTGGCGCAGGAAACTCCACACCCCGAACATCACGCGCTTGGCATGCCCCGGATAGGCCTTCTTCATCTGCACGATGGCCATCCGATAGCTGCAACCTTCGGGCGGCAGATAGAAATCGGTGATCTCGGGGAACTGCTTTTGCAGCAGCGGTACGAAGACTTCGTTAAGCGCTACGCCGAGTACGGCCGGCTCATCGGGCGGTTTGCCGGTATACGTCGAGTGATAAACCGCATTGCGACGCATGGTGATGCGCTCGATCGTGAACACCGGGAACCACTCCTGCTCGTTGTAATAGCCGGTGTGGTCGCCGTACGGGCCTTCAAGCGCGTGTTCGTAACCCGCGGTCACGCCGCGCGACGGGGGCGGCGGGGCGCCATCGGGCACGCCCGGCGCTTGTTCGGACGGATAAATGAAGCCTTCGAGCACGATCTCGGCGCGCGCCGGCACGCGCAGCGACTCCAGCCCCGGCGTTACACACTTGGCCAATTCGGTGCGACTGCCGCGCAGCAAGCCGGCGAACTGATACTCGGACAGCGTATCGGGAACGGGTGTCACGGCGCCCAGCGTGGTCGCCGGGTCGGCCCCGAGTGCGACGGCGATCGGGAACGGCTTGCCCGGATTGGCCTGCGCGAACTCGCGGAAGTCGAGCGCCCCGCCCCGGTGGGCGAGCCAGCGCATGATGACCTGATTGCGGCTGATGACCTGCTGGCGGTAGATGCCGAGATTCTGACGTTTGCGGTGCGGCCCCTTGGTAATCACCAGACCCCAGGTAATGAGGGGCGCGGCGTCGCCGGGCCAGCAAGTCTGAATCGGCAGGCGCGCGAGGTCGACGTCATTGCCTTCCCAGACGATCTCCTGGCACACGGGGCTGCTGACTTCCTTGGGGGCCATGTCCCAAACGGCCTTGGCCATGCCGAGCAACTTGCCGGCATCTTTCAGCCCGCGAGGGGGTTCGGGTTCCTTCAGTGTCGAGAGAAGGCGGCCGATGTCGCGCAGCGAACCCAGGGCGTTCTCGCCCTTGTCGATGCCCATGCCGAGCGCCACTCGTTCAGGGGTGCCAAACAAGTTGGCAAGCACCGGCATGTCGTAGCCGGTCGGCCGCTCAAACCACAGCGCGGGACCTGCTGCTTTGAGCACACGGTCGGCGAGCGCCGTCATCTCCAGCACCGGCGAAACCGGCACGTCTACGCGACGAAGCTGGCCGGATCGCTCCAGTTGCGCGGTGAAGTCACGAAGATCGAGATATTTCATGAAACAAACCGTTACCAAAAATTTTTACGAAATTCATACGCCCGGTGAAAACGGCCGTTTGAATTCGAAGAATGTCGGGGTGGCACCCTTGTAAACGCGGGGTGAGGCAGGGCATTTTAACCGGTCAAGGCGTCGGGCCGTCACGGCAAAACAGGGGTTACAAATTACTTTTAGTTATGATTTTCACTAATAATAGTATTGACGGTTTATATGTGGCTGCTACAATCCGCCCGTTGAATCCAGAAAGGCGGCTTCGATGACGGGTAGGCCGACCCGCTCGAGCTTAGCGACAACTACAACATCGACGTGGATTTTCAGTGGCTGGTTTTCTCACCGAGGTCGGGAAGCCAGTGTTTTAGGAAGCAGCGCGAGCGTTAGCTCGTCAGCGCCGGGGACCTGAACAGGTCGGCGCGCTGCGGCGGTAGCGGCATCGTCAATGACAAACGCGATGCACCGCCTCGTTCCATATGCCGTAAATGAGCACTTAACGGGATGCCTGGCGGGCATACCGGCTCGTTTCCTGACGCCTCGGGGCCACCCCGTGGTGACGGCGTAACCGGAGTACGTAGTTTATGAAGAAGTCTGGTTTATCACCCTGGCTACTGGCCGCTTTCCGTGCGTTTGGCGCACGCGGTGCGGCAACGGTAGCCGCGGCTCGCCGCGATTGGCGTCGCCTTGCATGGCATGGCGGTCGTGTTGGACTGTATACGTCCAGCGCGGTCGGTCTGGTTGCCGTGGTTGGTACGCTCGCGTTGTGGGCCCGACCGACGTGGCGTGCCGATCTGGCGTCGCACGTGGGTCCGCTGCTCGAAGCAGCCACCGGTACGGCCAATCATGCGGCCGGTCCGGGTACCAATGGCGACACGCTCGCACAGAGCACCCCGTCCGACTCGTCGATGATGGCGCAAGCGGCGCAACACGTGCCGTCGGCAGCAGTGCTCGCCGCTTACATTCCGAACCAGCGCGTGGCCGCCGATGCGCGTGCCACCAAGTCGCTGGACACACGCGAGCAGATCGCCGTGGCCGACTATCTGGCACGCCGCTATCGCGTGGCCGGTGACGTCACGAGCAATCTCGTGCGTGCAGCATACTCGACAGGCAAGGAAGTCGGCCTCGATCCGCTGCTGCTGCTCGCCGTGATGGCCATCGAATCGGGCTTCAACCCGTATGCCGAGAGCACTGTCGGTGCACAGGGCCTCATGCAGGTCATGTCGAAGGTGCATCAGGACAAGCTCGAGTATTTCGGCGGTCCCGAGGCAGCATTGCATCCGCTCGCCAACATCAAGGTTGGCGCGTTGATCCTGAAGGAATGCATCGCACGCGGCGGCTCGCTCGCCGGTGGTCTGCGCCTGTATGTCGGGTCGACCAGCGCGGGTGACGGCGGTTATGGGGCCAAGGTGCTTGCCGAGCGTGATCGTCTGCGTGGCGTCACCATGGGACGCAAGATCTCGCCGAACGCGCCGCAAGCGCCAGTCATGGTCAGCTCGGCCAAGCCGGTGGCGAAGCCGGTCTCGGCGGGCAAGTCGGACGAATCGACCGAATCGGCGCCTGCGCCGGCCGCGTCGACCTCGCCGGGCAAGGCCGCCGCGGTTGCCAAACCGCTCGAAGCGGACGACAGCACCGCAGCCTGATCGGCCCAACGACCTCGGAAGATGCGCCACGGCCGGTGCATCGCCCTCGGGCCAATCATCATCGGCGAGCGCAATGCCTATCTATATAGAGAGGCAACGCGAAGCCAACAAAAAACCCATCGAAGCGATTCGATGGGTTTTTTGTTGTCCGGACGCGCCTCGCTATCGGAGAGGGTGTCTTTCAACACCATCCGCCGGCGCCATCACCCCGCTGCAAACACCTTGGCGATGCGGTCCATCGCTTCGTGCAACTGCTCGAGTGACGTGGCATACGACAGGCGGATGTATCGGCGCGGTTCGGCGAAACCGAAGTCGAGGCCCGGCACCAGTACAACGTCTGCCTGCTCGAGCAGCGATTGCGTGAGGCGGTCGCTGTCGGCAGCGTGCGGATGCGATACGCCCGTGCAATCGGCGTAGACATAAAACGCGCCGTCCGGCATCACCGGCACCTTGAAGCCAAGGCGCTCCAGCGCCGGCACGATGTAGTCGCGGCGCTCGCGGAACGCTTCCTTGCGGAATTCGTAGATCGCCAGTGTTTCCGGAAGGAAACAGGCCGTTGCGGCATGCTGTGCCACCGCTGACGGGCAGATGAACAGATTCTGCGCGAGCTTCTCGAACGTCGGCACCAGCGACGGCGGTACGACCAGCCAGCCGAGGCGCCATCCCGTCATGTTGAAGTACTTCGAGAAGCTGCTCACCACCAGAACATCGTCACCGAAGGACAGCGCCGTCGTCGGCTTGCCATCGTAGGAGAGACCCTGGTAGATCTCGTCGACCAGCGTGAAGCCACCCCGGGCGCGCACCGCCTTGACGATGCGTGACAGTGCTTCGGTCTCGATGGAGGTGCCCGTCGGATTCGACGGCGACGCAAGCAAGACGCCCTTCGTTGCCGGTCCCCAGTGGGATTCAATGTGCTCTGCCGTGAGCTGAAAGCGCTCGGCCGGGCTCGAAGGAATCAACACCGGTTTGCCGTCGAACGTTGAGACGAAATGGCGATTGCAGGGATAGCAGGGATCCGGCATCAGCACTTCATCGCCTACGCCGACGAGCGCCGCGCAGGCCAGCACGAGTGCGGCCGACGCGCCGGCCGTCACGACAATGCGCGACGGATCGACGTCCACACCGTAGTGGCTACGGTAGTAACCGGCGATGGCCTCGCGCAGGGCTGGAATGCCCATGGCGCCCGTGTACTGCGTTCGCCCATCGCGCATGGCTTTCGCTGCCGCCTCGATCACCGCCTCGGGCGCCGTGAAATCGGGCTCGCCGATGCCCATGTGAATCACCCGGTGTCCCGCCTTTTCGCGCAGGGCGGCCTGCTTGGCTAGCTCCATCACGTGGAACGGGGCAATGTCGTCGACACGTTGCGCCAGTTTGAGCGCGGCAGAGGCGAGGTCGGGCGTGCGATCCATGATGTCAGTGGGGGGCAGGAGCCGGGAACGAGTGGGTGAGGGGACGTGCGGGATTGACTGGACTGGCTGGACTGACGGGATTGGCGGTGCTGGCTGGACGGGCACTAACGGGCAGGAACTACCCCGATTGGCCCATCCAGCGGCAGGAATCTTCAGGCGTGAGGCCCGAGATGGCTTGCCAAGCGTCAGGCGCTCTTGCCGCGACCGCCGTTACGATTTGCAGCGACTTCGTCGGGGCGCACCTCTGCCGAGAACTTGTCGAGGACACCGTTCACGTAGCGGAAGCCTTCGACGCCGCCGAAAGTCTTGGCGAGTTCGACGGCCTCGTTGATGACCACGCGGTACGGAATGTCCTGGTGGTGAATCAGTTCGTAGGCGCCAATGATGAGCACACCGTGCTCGACCGGCGACAGTTCGGCAGCCGGACGGTCCAGATACGGCTGGAGTTGCTTCGACAAGGCATCCGCTTCCCGGATGCTGCCGTGCAGCAGCGCGTCCAGGTGAGCGCGGTCAGCCTTGTCGTAGCCGGGGGTGGTGCGCAGGTGCGCGTCGATCTCACCCGCGTGGTCGCGCGAGAGCAGCCATTGATACAAACCTTGCAACGCAAATTCGCGCGCGCGGCGGCGAGCACTCTTCATTACCGATCTTCCTCTTCTTCGTCTTCGTCTTCATCCGATCCGTCGTCGTCGCCATTGAGCATGTCGATGGCTTCGAGCAGATTGGCCATTTCCACCGCCACGCGGGCTGCATCGCGGCCCTTTTCGGCGGCGCGCGCTTCGGCCTGTTCGTCGTTTTCGGTCGTGAGCACCGCGTTGGCGATGGGAATACCGAAATCAAGGCCGATGCGCGTGATACCGGCACCGCTTTCGTTCGAGACCAGCTCAAAGTGATACGTCTCGCCGCGGATCACCGCGCCAAGCGCGATGAGCGCGTCGAACTGGCCGCTCTCGGCCATCTTCTGCAATGCCAGCGGAATTTCCAGTGCGCCGGGCACCGTCACGAGCAGCACGTCATCGCCCTCGACGCCGAGGCGCTCGAGTTCAGCCACGACGGCAGCGCGCAGCGCCGTGCAAACGGCGTCATTGAATCGTGCTTGCACGATACCCACGCGCAGGCCTTCACCGTCGAGTTCCGGCTGGTATTGTCCGATGTCCATAATGGGCTTCCTCTAAAAAAGTACCGTCCAGGCGGTGCGGCCAGTGTTGTGCCGGTATGCCCGAGACAGGCCATACTCGGCAAGATGATCCTCCGCCGCCATTTGCCGGCAGGGGATCGATACAAAAAGACTCAGGCGGTTTCGGCGCAGGGCATCGGTTGGAAACCGGTGACCTCGAGGCCATAACCCGCCATGTTGGGGATCTTGCGCGGGTTCGAGAGCACGCGCATTTTACCGACACCCAGCTCGCGCAGGATCTGCGCGCCAACGCCGTACGTGCGGAAGTCCATCGGGCGGCGCTTGGCGTGTGCGGCCTTCTCGGATTCGTCGAGCGCTTCGAACTGGCCGAACAGATGCTCAGGCGTTTCCACACAATTGAGCAGTACGACCACCCCCTTGCCGGCTTCAGCAATCGCTTTCATCGCGCCTGCGAGCGTCCAGGAGTGGGTCGATACGCCGGTCTCGAGCAGGTCGAGCACCGAGAGCGGTTCGTGCACGCGCACGAGTGTCTCGTCGGCGGGGATCGGCACGCCGCGCACCAGCGCCAGATGCGGATTGCCGCTCGGCTTGTCCCGGTACAGCGTTGCCTGGAAGGTACCCCAGGCGGTCTGCATTTCGCGCGTTGCGACCGTCTCGATCATCGATTCGGTGCGGCTGCGGTAGTGAATCAGATCGACGATCGTGCCGATCTTGATGTTGTGCTGCTCAGCGAACTCCAGCAACTGCGGCAGGCGGGCCATCGTGCCGTCGTCGTTCATGATCTCGCAGATCACGGCCGCCGGCGTGAGGCCGGCCATCGCCGTCAGGTCGCAACCGGCTTCCGTATGACCAGCGCGCACCAGCACGCCGCCGGGCTGCGCCATGATCGGGAACACGTGACCCGGCTGAACGATATCTTCGGGCCGGGCTTCGCGTGCAATGGCCGTCTTGATCGTGTGAGCACGATCTGCCGCCGAAATGCCGGTGCTCACGCCCTCGGCCGCTTCGATCGACAGCGTGAACGCGGTGCCGTACTGCGTGCCGTTGCGATAGGTCATCAGCGGCAGGTTGAGCTGCTTGCAGCGCGCCTGCGTGAGCGTGAGGCAAATCAGCCCGCGGCCGTATTTGGCCATGAAGTTGATCGCTTCCGGCGTCGCGAACTCGGCCGCCATGACCAGATCGCCCTCGTTTTCACGATCTTCCTCATCGACGAGGACAACCATGCGACCGGCCTTCAGCTCGGCAATGATTTCTTCTGTAGTGGCCAACGGCATAGAGGACAACGCGGGGGCTGAATTTGGAAAGGCTCTATTCTACGCCAAGCCGGTGCGCGGCTGCGGCCGAATCTCACGCGGCGTGCCCCGGAAAACCGGCCGGCACGGACAATTCAGGCAACGTCCGAATCGGATTTCGGAAGAATCGCCTCAAGGTGTGGGCGACGTGTGTCGCGGCGTCCCGTCATTTCTTAATACAAAGGCATTGACCTTGGTAATTGGCATCCCTATAGTTAGGCATATGACTAACCAATCCATCCCTCTCGATCGAATCTTTCAGGCGCTCTCCGATCCCACGCGTCGTGCGGTCGTGGAGCGTCTGACTCTGGGCCCGGCCTCGGTGAGCGAACTGGCGCGTCCGTTCTCGATGGCCTTGCCGTCGTTCTCGCAGCACTTGAACGTACTGGAGGAGAGCGGTCTGGTCATCTCGCGCAAAAGCGGGCGTGTGCGCACCTATACGCTGGAAACCGAGACGCTGGCCGGTGCGCAGGATTGGCTCCAGTTACAGCGCGACAAGTGGACCCGCCGTCTGGATCAACTCGACAACTCTGTGTTGCAGATGAAGGGGACATGACCATGAGCCGTGCCAATCTTTTCTCGATCGACCCGAAGCTGGATCCGGTGTTTGAGCGTGACATCGATGTGCCGTGCGAGCGTGTCTGGGCGGCATGGACGCAGCCCGAGCACATCAAGAAGTGGTTCACTCCCGCGCCGTGGCAGACCGTGGAATGCGAGATCGATCTGCGTCCGGGTGGCCTCTTTCACACCGTCATGCGCTCGCCCGAGGGGCAGCGGTTTCCCAATGACGGTTGCTATCTGGAGGTCGTGGAGAATTCGAGACTGGTTTGGACGAATGCCGTGCTGCCGGGCTTCCGTCCGGCTCCCGCGCCAGTGGCCGAACACGGCGGCTTCCATTTCACCGCGGCCGTGTTGATGGAGACGCAAGGCAAAGACACGCGCTACACCGCGATTGCCATTCATGGTGACGAAGCCACGCGTGCGCAGCACGAGGCCATGGGCTTCCACGATGGCTGGGGCAAGGCGCTCGATCAGTTGGTCGAGCTGATGAAGTGATGCAGTGATGAAAAGACGAAGTGACGTGCAGGCGATGGCGGCAGGCGTCAGGTCTTCGTCGCCGGATAAAAAAGGGGACGTGCCGAAGTGAACTGCCCCCAAGGGTTCGGTCGATATCCGACTCCTGGTGAGCAGTTCAAAGGCGCGTCCCCTTTGGCTTTTGACGTCGATTTGACATCGATCTGTGCGGGCCTGCAACGCAGACTGAAACCTCAGGCGCCGAGATAAGCGCGCTTGATGTCGTCGTTCACGAGCAGGTTGGCCGCCGAGTCGGCGAGCACGACGCGACCGGTCTCGAGCACATAGCCACGATCGGCCACGTGCAGGGCCTTGTTCGCGTTCTGCTCCACCAGAAACACCGTGACGCCTTCCTCGCGAATCGCACGAATGATGTCGAAGATCTGCGCGATCACGAGCGGTGCCAGGCCGAGCGTCGGCTCGTCGAGCAGCAGCAGGCGCGGACGGCTCATCAGCGCGCGCCCGATCGCCAGCATCTGCTGCTCGCCGCCGGACATGGTGCCGGCACGTTGCTTGCCGCGCTGCGCCAGTCTCGGAAACAACTTGAAGACGTGGTCCATGCCGGCCTCGATCTCGTCCTTGGACGCGAAGAACCCGCCCATCTTCAGGTTCTCGATCACGGTCAGGCTTGGAAACACGCGACGGCCTTCCGGCGAAATCGCCAGCCCCATGCGCATGATTTCGTGCGTGGGACAAGCCGTGATGTCCTTGCCTTCGAACATCACCCGGCCGCTCGACGCGCGAGGCGTGCCGCACACCGTCATCATCAACGTGGTCTTGCCCGCGCCGTTGCTGCCGATGAGCGTGACGATCTCGCCCTTGTTCACTTCGATCGACACGCCGCAAAGCGCTTCGACGGCCCCGTAGTGGGTATGGATCTGTTCCAGCTTGAGCATTATTCCTCCCCGAGGTAGGCCTTGATGACGCGCGGATCGTTGCGCACCTCGTCGGGCTTGCCGGTCATGATCGGCTTGCCGTGTTCCATCACGAGAATCCGGTCCGACACCCCCATCACCAGACTCATGTCGTGCTCGATGAGCAGCACCGAGATACCGAACTCGTGACGCAGGTTGTCGACGAGTTGCTGCAACTCGACCTTCTCCTGCGGGTTCAGGCCGGCAGCCGGTTCGTCGAGCATGAGCAGACGCGGCTCGGTAATCATGCAGCGCGCGATTTCAAGGCGTCGCTGGTGCCCGTACGACAGCGTGCCCGCCTCGCGGTTGGCAACGGCCGTCAGGCCCAGACGGTCGAGCCATGTCTTGGCGCGCTCGAGTGCCGTGCGCTCGGCACGACGGAACGCCCCCGTCGAGAAGAGTCCCTGCAAAAAGCCGCTGTGCACACGCATGTGCTGTGCAACGAGCAGGTTCTCCACGACCGTCAACTGACGGAACAGGCGGATGTTCTGGAACGTGCGCACGAGACCGCGCCGGGCCACCATGTGACTCGGCAGGCCGGTGATGTTGTCGCCGTCGAGCACGATCGAACCGCCCGTGGGGCGATAGAACCCGCCAACGCAATTGAAGACGGTCGTCTTGCCTGCGCCGTTCGGGCCGATGATCGCGAAGACCTCGTTCTTGCGGACGTCGAATTCGACGCCATCGACGGCCAGCAGACCGCCGAAGCGCATCTGCAGGCCGGAGAGTTTCAACAGTTCTGCACTCATTGCGGCAACTCCACATGCGGGCGGGTAGCGGGCAACAGACCCTGCGGACGCCACATCATCATCAGCACCATCACCAGACCGAAAATCAGCATGCGGTATTCCGCAAAGTCACGCGCGACTTCCGGCAGAATCGTGAGCAGGATGGCCGCGAGAATCACGCCGATCTGCGAGCCCATGCCGCCGAGCACCACCACGGCGAGGATCAGCGCCGACTCGATGAACGTGAACGATTCGGGCGTGACCAGTCCCTGACGCGCGGCGAAGAACGCACCGGCAAGCCCGGCGAACGATGCGCCCAGCGTGAATGCCGAGAGCTTGATGCGGGTCGGGTTCAGGCCGAGCGAGCGGCAAGCGATTTCGTCTTCGCGCAGCGCCTCCCACGCCCGGCCGATCGGCATGCGGATCAGGCGGCTCGTGACGAACAGCGTGAAGCCGACCAGCGCAAACGCGAGCAGGTAGAGGAAGATCACCATGTGCGAGCCGCTGTACGGCAGGCCGATCAGTTCATGGAACGTCTTTGCCCCTTCGACACTTGCCGAACGCGCCATTTCGAAGCCGAACACGCTGGGTTTCGGAATGCCCGACACGCCGTCCGGACCGCCGGTGATGCTCGTCAGGTTGTTGAGCAACAGACGGATGATTTCACCGAAGCCCAGCGTCACGATGGCGAGATAGTCGCCACGCAGACGCAGTACCGGGAAGCCGAGCAGGAAGCCGAACGTGGCCGACATGAGGGCGGCGAGCGGCAGGCATTCCCAGAACGTCAGGCCGAAGTACTGGTTGAGCAGGGCATAGGTATAACCGCCGACCGCGTAGAAGCCGACGTAACCCAGATCGAGCAGACCGGCGAAGCCGACCACGATGTTCAGGCCGAGGCCGAGCACGCAGTAGATGAGGGCGAGCGTGGCGACGTCCACCGCACCGCGCGAGCCGACGAACGGCCACACGAGCCCGACGGCGAGCAGCACCCACATCGCGCTCAGTTGCTGACGACGCCCCATGACCGGCAGGGTCGGCAGCTTCACCGCACGCTTGGAGCGCAGCAGCAGCGGTTTGAACAACTGGAACACGAAGACGATGGCCGCGGCGATCCAGACCGGACGCCAGTGCTGCTCGAGCACCACCTGATAGCCTTCGAGCTTGAGTTGCAGGCCCAGAATGGGAGCCGTGAGAACGATCGTCACGAGCGCGGCGATGACCGCACCCTTGAGCGTGTCGCCTGCCGGCACGCGATTGGCGGCGCCGGACTTGAGCGTGAGTTGTTGTGTCATGGTCGGCCTCAGACTTTCTCGACGTCGGGTTTGCCCAGCAGGCCGGTCGGGCGGAACAGCAGCACCAGTACCAGCAGGCAGAACGCCACGATGTCCTTGTACTCGGAGGGCATGTAGCCCGAGGCGAGCGTCTCCGCCAGCCCCAGCAGCACGCCACCCAGCATGGCGCCGGGAATGCTGCCGATACCGCCCAGCACCGCCGCCGTAAAGGCCTTGATGCCGACGATGAAGCCGATATACGGATTGAGCTTGCCGATGGTCAGGCCGATGAGCACGCCGCCAACCGCCGCGAGCATGGCGCCGAGTACGAACGTGAACGAGATGACGCGGTTCGTATCGATGCCGAGCAGGTTGGCCATGCGCATGTCCTCGGCGCAGGCACGGCAGGCGCGGCCCATGCGCGAGTTGGCGATGAACAGCGTGAGCAGGATCATCAGCGCGACCGTCACGCCCACGATCAACATGCGAGCGTAGGGGATGGTGACGGTGAAGTCGCCCATCGGAATGTCGATGGCGCCCGAGATCAGCATCGGCACGGACACGTCACGCGCGCCCTGACCGATCTGCACATAGTTCTGCAGGAAGATGGACATACCGATCGCGGAGATCAGCGGTCCGAGACGAGGTCCGCCGCGCAGCGGGCGATACGCCACCCGCTCGATCGCGAAGCCGTACAGGCCCGTGATGAGCACCGATACCAGCAGCGCTGCGCCAAGCACGAGCGGCAAGGGGTAACCTGCCGCCGAACCGATTGCAGTCAGTGTGACAAGCCCGACATAGGCGCCGATCATATAGATCTCGCCGTGGGCAAAGTTGATCATGCCGATGATGCCGTAGACCATTGTGTAGCCAATGGCAATCAACGCGTAGATCGCGCCCAGCGTCAGGCCATTGACCAGTTGCTGGGAGAGCTGTGGGATAAATTCGTTCATGCGGGAAGCCTCGCGACGAGCGGGGGCCGAGCGCGAATGCGCGCCGCCCGCCGGGGTCGGCGGGCGGCAGGGGGTGATTCGCTGGCCAGTAAAGCGTCAGGGAATCAGTTGGCGGCGGTCTTGGTAGCGTCCTTGTGCCAGGTGTACACCACGAACTTGAACGACTTCAGATCGCCGGCTGCGTCATACGCAACCTTGCCGATCGGCGTGTCGAACGTGTTGGCGTGGAGGTACTTGGCCACCTTTTCCGGGTCGGTGCTCTTCGCGCCAGCGATGCTCTTGGCGATCAGTTGCACGCCCGTGTAGGCCGGCATCTGGAACGGACCGTTCGGATCGCGCTTGGCGTCGGCGAAGGCCTTCACCAGCTTGGCGTTGGCCGGATCGGTGGTGAAGTCGGCCGGCAGCGTCACGAGCATGCCTTCCGACGACGGGCCGGCGATGGCCGTCACGTCCTTGTTGCCCACCCCTTCCGGACCCATGAACGTGGCCTTCACGCCTTGTTCACGCGCCTGACGCAGCAGCAGACCCATTTCCGGGTGATAGCCGCCGAAGTACACGAAGTCCACACCTTGCGACTTGAGCTTGGTGATGACCGCCGAGTAGTCCGAGTCACCGGCGTTGATGCCCTCGAACAGCACGACCGGGATCTTGGCAGCGTCGAGGTCCTTCTTCACCGAGGAGGCAATGCCCTGGCCGTACGACTGCTTGTCGTGCAGCACGGCCACCTTCTTCGGCTTGACCTTGTTGATGATGTACTGCGCGGCGGCCGGGCCTTGCTGGTCGTCACGACCGATGGTGCGGAAGATGAAGTGACGCTTCTTGCCTTCGGTCAGTTGCGGCGCCGTTGCCGACGGCGTAATCATCACCACGCCTTCGTTCTCATAGATGTCCGATGCCGGGATCGTCGACCCTGAGCACACGTGACCGATCACATACTTGATCTTCTGGCTGACGATCTTGTTGGCGACGGCGACAGCCTGCTTCGGCTCGCATGCATCGTCCATCATCACGGCTTCCAGCTTGTTGCCGTTAGCACCACCTGCCGCGTTGATCTCTTCAATGGCGGTCAGCGCGCCGGCCTTGACCATGTCGCCATATTGGGCAACCGAGCCGCTGAACGGGCCGGCGATGGCAATCTTGACGGTCTCGGCATTGGCGGCCGTTCCAATGAAGGCGAGAGCAGCGGCGACGAACAGGGATTTGTGACGGAACTGCATTGTGGACATCTCCTTGATTTGTATTTTTTTGACTACCCGGGCGTGCGGTGGTCTTAATCGACTGCTGAACCTGTCGGTGTTGAATCATTCATGTCGCAGGCGGCACGAACGATGCGCCATAGTAGCGTAATACACAGTCCAATTGGAACAGGTATCCAAGATGCCCCGAAGACCCGCATGAACAAAGGGTTTCAAAAGGGTCGGAAGAAAAAAATAAGAGTCCTCACAGCATTACTCCGTAGTACTACGCAGATAAGAAATCCATTGGAATCGGTCCCCATCGACAAATCGGGGCCAAGTTGAATCGGCGAGGAGAATTGGCGAACAGGATATTTTGGATACAATCCGTCGCACATTGGTATCCAATCACGAAGTTTTGCATCCGATGCCGTATATCGTCGTATATCGTTGGATAGGCAGACTCACTACATCGTCAGTGTGTGGCGCTGATTGCGCGAGTGCCGGATGAGCGCGAGAAAGGCGGCGAGAATCGGGGAATCGTCGTCGCGCCGGTACATACAGTTGAGCTCGATGGCGCGCAGACGCTGAGATTTCAACGGCCGATACACCACGCCGGGCAGGCGCAGGTTCGCCGCCGACTCGGTGGTCACGCAAATGCCGAAGCGGCTCGCGACCAGCGCAATCGACGTCACTACGTCCTCCACCTCCTGCTCCACGCGCAGCGTCACGCCCTCGGCGCGGAACGCGGCGGCGACTTCTTCAGCGAGTCCCGGCACCGGGGCGTTCGGGTAGAGGATCATTCGTTCGTTATCGAGATCGGCCAAGGTCAACGACGCCCGCTTGCATAGCGGGTGGCCCTCGTAGAGCGCGACCAGAAACGGCTCCCGATGAATCCAGTCGACGACGAGATCCGGTTCATCGGGAATCAGGCGATTGAAGCCGATGGCAATACGCCGCTCGCGCAACGCCGCGATCTGCGCCGTCTTCGACAGGTTGTGCAGCCCGATCTTCACTTCCGGACGCTCGGTATGAAAGCTCGCCAGCAACCGTGGAATCACGTTGAGAATGCCCGAACTGAAGATGCCGACGTCGAGGCGTCCGATATAGCCTTCGCCGGCGAGGCGCGTCTGTTCCTCCGCGCGTCGCGCCAGCGACAGGATATTGGGCACCTCGGCGAGCAGCGTCTGCCCGGCGGCGGTCAGCGTGGCGCCCTTGGGGGTGCGCACGAAAAGCGGTGTGCCCAATTGCGTTTCAAGCGCGTGGATGTGCCGTGTCAGGGGCGGCTGCGCCATGTTCAGCCGCTGCGCTGCCCGCCCGAAATGCCCTTCCTGCGCGACGGCAAGAAAGTACCGCATCTGCTTGATGTCCATGGGGAATTCCGTTCCGGTGCGAGGTCCGTTGCGATGTCCGTCGCAACAACCGTCGCAACAACCGTCGCAACAACCGGCGTAATAATCTGCGCAATAGCTCAATACCGAAATGGTATCGCAATCTTGAAAATTGGTATTGGACGGTATCCCTCTGCGCACGCATCATGGCGTCCGAAGGCATTCTTTTCGGTATTTTCAGGGGACGGCATCATGCCAATCGTACATATCAATCTGGTGGAAGGCCGCGACGACGCCACCGTGAAGGCTTGTGTGAAGGCCGTGGCGCGCACCGTGCACGAAACGCTCGGCGCACCGCTCGAATCGATCCGCGTGTATGCAACGCAGGTTCCGGCCGCGCACTGGGCCGTGGGCGAACGCACCAAGGACGAGCCGGCCGCGCCGGCCAAGGCAGGCGCGTGATGACGGCGAGCACACCCCGCGACGCCGCCACGCAGGCACGTCTGCAACAGGCCGCCGACGCGCTTCTCGAAGCCGGGCGTTCGCGCCAGTTCATCGCCCCGTTGCGCGACACGTTCGCGCCGCTGAGCATCGACGACGCCTATGCCATCCAGCGCATCAACACCGAACGGCGTCTGGCCGCCGGGCGTCGCATCGTTGGCTGCAAGATCGGCCTGACGTCGGTCGCGGTGCAAAAGCAACTTGGCGTTGACCAGCCCGATTTCGGCATGCTGTTCGACGACATGGGGTATGGCGACGGCGAACCGATTCCCGCCTCGATCCTCACGCAACCGAAAATCGAGGCCGAGATCGCCTTCGTCATCGGACGTGATCTGAACGTCGACAACCCGGGCCAGCTCGATGTCATCAACGCCATCGAATACGCGTTGCCGGCGCTGGAGATCGTGGGCAGCCGCGTGGCCGACTGGAACATCCGCATTACCGACACGATCGCCGATAACGCGTCGTCGTCGGCCTATGTGATCGGCAACACGCCGAAGCGGCTCAGCGAATTCGACGTGCGCATGTGCGGCATGGTGATGGAGCGTCGCGGCGAGCCGGTGTCCGTGGGGGCCGGCGCGGCCTGTCTGGGCAGCCCGATCAATGCCGTGGTGTGGCTTGCCCGCACGATGGCGGCCGTGGGCACGCCGCTCAAGGCCGGCGACCTGGTGCTCTCCGGCGCCCTCGGCCCGATGGCCGCGGTCACGCCCGGCGACATTTTCGAAACCCGTATCAACGGTCTGGGCTCGGTCCGCGCCGTGTTCGAACCTGCCAGCGAGGCTGCGCGATGAGCCACATTCAAGACTACGCCAAGCTGCTCGACGACGCGGCGCACTTCGCGCACGAGGTCGAGCAGTTCGATACCGACAATCGTCTGTCGCTTGACGATGCTTATGCCATTCAGGCCGCATCGCTCGCTCGCCGTGCCGGGCGCGGTGAGACGCGCGTGGGCGTGAAGATGGGTTTCACGAGCCGCGCGAAGATGATTCAGATGGGCCTGTCAGACGTGATCTGGGGACGTCTCACGTCCGGCATGCAGGTCGAAGAGGGCACGTCCATCGACTTCAAGCGCTATGTGCATCCGCGCGTCGAACCGGAAATCGCCTTCATTCTGAAGCAGCCGCTCGAGGGCAACGTCACGGGGCCGCAGGCGCTCGCGGCGGTCGAGGCGATTGCGCCGGCCATCGAGATCATCGATTCGCGCTACAAGGACTTCAAGTTCACGTTGCCGGAAGTGATTGCCGATAACGCGTCGTCGAGCGGTTTCGTGATCGGTGCGTGGCACGATCCGCATGTCGACTTCTCGAATCTGGGGTTGGCGATGACGATCAACGGCCGCACCGTGCAGGTTGGCTCGACGGCGGCGCTGCTTGGCCATCCGTTGCGCTCGCTGGTCGCGGCGGCGCGTCTGTCGGCGGCGGCCGGCGAGCCGCTCCAGGCGGGCTGGATCGTGATGGCGGGTGGTGCTACGCCGGCCGAGTACATCCAGCCGGGCCAGTACGTGTCGGTGGAGATGGAGTCGCTCGGTCGCGTGGGCTTCCACGTCTGAGCGAACGAATCACAGATCGCAGATCGCAGACGGCAGGGCCGGGGTTTGCGGCCCTGCTGCCAAAGAAGAACGGGGCGCACCAGACGGTACGCCCCGTTTTTCGTGATTGCGTTGCCGACTCAGTCGCGCTGAAAGCGTGCCATCACGCGCAGATCGCCTTCGATCATGCGCACGTCCGTGAAGCTCAGGGTGAGCTTGTCGTCGAGCGACGTGAGCGCAGGCAGATTGAACATGCCCTGTGCATCGCCGACGATGCTGGGCGCGAGATACGTCAGCAACTCATCCACACAGCGTTCGCGCAGCAGTGAGCCGTTGAGCTTGTAGCCGGCCTCCACATGGATTTCGTTGAGCTGCCGCTCGCCCAGCGTGCGTAGCAGCGCAGACAGTTCGACCTTGCCGTTCGGATTGGGCAGGTCGAGCACTTCCACGCCCAGATCATGCAGGCGCGACACCCGGTCCGGGGCGCCATTCGCGCAGACCACGAGTGCGTTGCCGTTTGCGAGGACCTTGGCGGTCGGGGAAATATCCAGATGGGAATCGACGACGATGCGAAGTGGCTGACGCGTGGTCTCGACCTCGCGCACCGTGAGCGCCGGATCGTCCTCACGCACCGTGCCGATGCCGGTGAGAATGGCGCAGGCCCGCGCCCGCCACGCATGCCCATCGGCGCGCGCCGCCGGGCCGGTGAGCCACTGACTCACGCCGTTGTGCAGCGCGGTCTTGCCGTCGAGGCTGGCGGCGACCTTCAGGCGCACCCACGGCGTGCCGCGCACCATGCGCGCGACGAAACCGATGTTCATTTCGCGCGCCTCATGCTCCAGCAGCCCGCAGCGCACCTCGATGCCCGCATCGCGCAGCATCGTGAGCCCCCGGCCGGCCACGAGCGGGTTCGGATCTTCCATGGCGGCGATCACGCGCTTCACACCCGCTTCGATCAGCCCCTTCGCGCAGGGAGGCGTGCGGCCGTAGTGGCTGCACGGTTCGAGCGTGACGTAGGCCGTTGCGCCGCGCAATGACTCGCCGCGCGTGCGTGCGTCTTTCATGGCCTGCACTTCGGCGTGGTCCTGACCGGCGGGCTGGGTGAAGCCTTCACCGATGACGCGGCCGTCCTGCACGATCACGCAGCCAACGCGCGGATTCGGCGTCGTGGTGAACATCGCGCGCTCGGAGAGCGCCAGCGCGCGGCGCATGTAAGCAAAATCCTGTTCGGAAAACATGAGACGTCAGAGGATCAGTGGCCGGTCGGTCAATGCATTGTCCGGCGCTGCGCCGGCATGGGCCGGCAAGGATTCGCGCGCAATGCCGCGCAGGGTGTTCAGCGCGTCGAGCACGCTCTGGACATAACGTTCGTCACGGAATCCGGCGCTCATTTGCGCAACGACGGTGTCCCACGTGTGGGCAGACACCAGCGCATTGACGCCCTTGTCGGCGATCAGCTCGATATCGTGATCGGCGATGTTGATGTACAGCAGTATGCCCGTGCGCTCGCTCGTATGCGCGACGCCGAGTTGGCGAAACAGGTGAACGGCGCGTTGACGGCATGTGTGTCCGTGCCACACGGCCGCGAGCGGCATGGCGGCTTCGATCACCAGACGGATCTCGCAGCGGTGTTCCGTCTCCGACTCGCGGATGGCGGCTTCGAGCGCATCCAGTGCCTTGTCCGGGAAGATCCATCGGGCGTGCGCGCGCCACGTGCCGAGATGCCGCAACCAGCGCGAGACGTTGTGCGGCTTCTGTTGCATCGCGATCGGTTCGTGAGTCATCGTCATCACCAGTTCCCCGACGAGCCGCCGCCGTCAAATCCGCCGCCTCCGCCACCACCGAACCCGCCGCCTCCACCGCCGCCGCCGAAGCCACCGCCGTCGTTACGTCCCCAGCCCGCACCCAGGCCGCCACCGAGACCGCCACCCAGGCCGGCACCGAAGCCACCGGCGCCGATGCGTCCGCGTTGTCCGGTGAGCACGCGCGAGCGCGGGTCCGAGGCGTCCGCACCCGGCAGTCCCGGGCCGCGAAAGCGCCGACGGCTCTCCATGATGACCACCATCGCAATGATGAAGATGATGAAGAGCAGCGGCAGGAAATCGGACAGATCTGAGTGCGGCGCGCGCGTCGAGGGCAGATTCGGCGCGGGCAGCGCCTCGTTGTTCATGGCGGCCTGCACGGCGGCGACGCCTGCCGCCAGACCGCCGAAGAAGTCGCCGTTGCGGAAGTACGGTGCCATCACGTCGCGCAGAATGCGCCCGGAGATGGCGTCGGTAAGCGAGCCTTGCACGCCGCGTCCGACTTCGATGCGCATCTTGCGCAGCTCGTTCGGATTGTTCTTGGCGATGAGCATGATGACGCCGTCGTCCACGCCCTTGCGGCCGGCTTTCCAGGCGTCGGCCACGCGAATGCTGTACTGGTCGATGGTCTCGGGCGCGGTGCTCGGCACCATCAGAATGAAGATCTGGCTGCCGCGCTGTTGCTCGTACTGCGCGAGTTGTGTCTCGAGGGCGTTGCGCTGCTCGGGGCTGAGCGTTCCCGTCAGGTCCGTGACTCGCGCGGTGAGCGCGGGCACGGCCACGAGATCTTCGGCACCGGCGGGCAACGCCAGCCAGCAAAGACAGGCCAGCGCGAGTGCCCAGAGGACCCAAAGCACACGCCGAGGCGCGGCAGGGCGTTGTACGCTGGCGGCGCTGCCGCCTGCGTCATTCGTCACCCGAGGGCGCGGCGGCAACCCGCAACGTCCTGAGGCGACGGGGGAGACAGCGCAGACGACAGCCATGACGTGATCCTCAGAACTTGACGGCCGGTGCGGTCGAAATGGCCTTCTCGTTGTCGACCGTGAAGTTCGGCTTCGTCGAGTAGCCGAACATCTTCGCCGTCAGATTGTTCGGGAACTGACGCACATACACGTTGTAGTCCTGAACGGCCTGAATGAAGCGATTGCGCGCGACGGTGATGCGGTTTTCCGTGCCTTCGAGTTGGGATTGCAGGTCGCGGAACAGGCCGTCGGCCTTCAGGTTCGGATAGTTCTCCGACACGGCCATCAGGCGCGAGAGCGCGCCGGAGAGCTCCCCCTGCGCTTGCTGGAAGCGCTTGAACGCCTCGGGGTCGTTCAGCGTCTCGGGGGTGACCGTGATGCTCGTGGCCTTGGCGCGGGCGTTGATCACGTCCGTGAGGGTCGTCTGCTCGTGCGACGCGTAGCCCTTGACTGTGTTCACCAGATTCGGCACCAGATCGGCACGGCGCTGGTACTGGTTGATCACCTCGCTCCAGGCCGCCTTGACGGCTTCGTCCTTGACCTGAATTTCGTTGTAGCCGCAGGCGGACAACAACGAGGTGAGCAGCCCCAGCGCCAGCCAGCGAACCAACGATTGACGCAGCTTGGTGGGCAGCAACATTTGCATGGTGTTTCTCCCTGTTGAGGTCGGACCGGCCCAGTTGCGGGCCCGTCCGTTACGTGAGCGAAATAAGGCCGATGACAGGCACGTGATGTGACGTTCAGGCGATGGCCCGGAAAGCATCACGGGCAGCGTCGAGCGTGGCTTCGATGATCGTGTCGTCGTGCGTTGCCGAGACGAAGCCTGCTTCGAAGGCGCTCGGTGCGAGATAGACGCCGCGATCGAGCATTGCGTGGAAAAACTTGTTGAAGCGCGCAACGTCCGAGGTCGTGACTTCGGCGAAGCTTTGCGGCACGTTGGCACGGAAGTACAGACCGAACATGCCACCGACGCTGTCGCCCGAGAACGGTATGCCGGCGGCCTGTGCGGCGTCGACGAGGCCGCCGACGAGCTTCGAGGTGCGCTTGGCCAGATCTTCATAGAAGCCTGGTGCCTGAATCAGTTTGAGCGTGGCGAGGCCCGCAGCCACGGCCAGCGGATTGCCTGAGAGCGTGCCGGCCTGATAGACGCCGCCCAGCGGCGCGAGGTGCGACATGATGTCGCGTCGTCCGCCGAAGGCTGCGGCCGGCATGCCGCCGCCGATGACCTTGCCCAGACAGGTGAGGTCGGCCGTAATGCCGTAGAGCGCTTGTGCACCGCCCAAGCCGACACGAAAGCCGCACATCACTTCGTCGAAAATCAGCACGGCGCCGTGTGCGGTACACAGTTCGCGCAGCGTTTGCAGGAAGTGTCGCGAGCCGCGCACGAGATTCATGTTGCCGGCCACCGGCTCGACGATCACGGCGGCGATTTCACCGCCTTGCCCGGCGAACAACTCGCGAAGCTGCTCGACGTTGTTGTACTCGAGCACGAGCGTGTCGCGCGTGACTTCGGGCGGCACACCGGCCGACGACGGCGCGTTGCGCGTCGAGTCGGCGAACGTGAGCAGGCCGGAACCCGCCTTGACCAGCAGGCTGTCCGCGTGACCGTGATAGCAGCCTTCGAACTTGACGATCTTGTTGCGACCGGTAAAGCCGCGAGCCAGACGCAGCGCGCTCATCGTGGCCTCGGTGCCGGAGGACACCAGACGCACTTGTTCGATGGACGGCACGAGGCGGCAGATTTCTTCGGCCATCACCACCTCGGCTTCGGTGGGGGCGCCAAAGCTGAAGCCTTGCGACATGGCCGTTTGCACGGCAGCGACGACATCCGGGTGCAGATGGCCGACGATCATCGGGCCCCACGAGCCGATGTAGTCGATGTAACGCGTGCCTTCGGCGTCCCACATGTAGGGGCCTTGTGCACGGGCGATGAAGCGAGGCGTGCCGCCGACCGAGCGGAAGGCGCGTACCGGCGAGTTCACGCCGCCGGGAATGGTTTGCTGGGCGCGCTCGAAGAGGGCGGCGTTCGTAGTAGATTCGGACATGAATTCGGCTTTTTTGAGACGTCTTGATGCGTCGATTCTAGCGGATGGCGGTCAAGTCCGGGACTTCTCGCCGTGCGGGGCTTCTGTTAGATTGAAGGCCACTCTCTCAACGTCAAGGAAAAACAGGCCCGTCGACATGTCCACCGCTCACTCACAACGTCCCTCGATCACTGTCTCGACTCTCGACCTCGAACGCCTGGAAGCGCTGATGGCGCAGGCGCCGCGCGCGGCATTGCCGTATGTGGAGGCACTCGAAACAGAGCTCGCCCGGGCGAGCGTCGTCGAACCGGAGCAAATGCCCGCCGACGTCGCCACGATGAATTCGGTGGTGCGCTATCGCGATCTCGCCACGCAGCAGGAGCATCGTGTGACGCTCGTGTATCCGCAGCATCTCGCGAGCACCGAAGGCGGTATTTCGGTGCTGGCTCCCGTGGGCAGCGCGCTGCTCGGCCTGCGTGTGGGCCAGTCGATTCACTGGCAAGTGCCGGGCGGCCACCTGATCGAGCTGGAATTGCTCGGCATCGATTACCAGCCCGAAGCCGCTGGCGAATACCACCGCTGATTTCCCTCTGCGCAGCACCATTGGGAGATTCGGATCTCCCGAGTCTCCCAACCTTCTCAACGTTTTTCAGCCGCTTTCAGCCGCTTCCAGCCGCTTCCAGCCGCTTCCAACGCCTGCCCGCATTTCCGCAGTTCCGCATCACTCCCCGCAATGCCTCCGTCGGTCACAGTGCTTTTCTTGTTGCTCTTGTTTCGCTATTTCAGCGACGCAGCCAGCCGCGCGCGATCGGCCACGCCATCAGGCGGCGATAGATGCCTTCGAGGATCGCCGAGGCGATACGGCTCGTCTCGCGCGCGCTCGCCGTGCGCATGATGAGCGCCACGACAATCGACACCCCCAGTCCGCCGAGCATGTCCACCGGCCAGTGAACGCCGAGATACACACGTGCCCAGCACACCGGCAGCGCGCAAATGAGCAGCACGCGGCCGAGCAGGCGCGGCGTGCGCGCGAGCGTGCCCATCAGCACGAGTGCCGACGTGAACATGATCGATGCATGGTTGCTCGGAAATGCGCTAGTGGGCGCATGGGCGAGCAGGTTCGTGCCCAGGCCGACGACGAACGGCCGCGGCTCGGCCCAGGCCAGTCCGACGACGAAGTTGATCAACAGCACGAGCCCAACGCCCAGCAGTGCGTGAACGGCGGCTTCGCGATCGCGCCCGCCGGCGAGCCAAAGGGTGACCAGACCCACCGGGAGCAGAAGGATCAGGTATTTGGCGAGAAAGACAGCAAGGGCCAGTTCGCCTTCGCTCACGTTGGGCGAGGCGTTGATGGCCAGAAAGAGGGCGCGGTTGAGTGAATCCATGAAGTCCGGGGGGGCGAGGAAATAGGCGAAAAAAGGGGCCGCGATTCGTCCGGGACGCTACCGGGCTGGGCGCTGCCGGTGCATCGACGGCGGCCGGCAGGCGGTTTGTGACGGAAATATGACGAATTCTGACTGAGCCGTTTCTCGTTGAAAAGTTTCATTTGTCATCATTTTGTAACACGTTGATTTGTCACTTTTCTTTCGACGCACTCGGGGGTAAAATCGCGCCGTCATAGCTCTCAGGAGGTCCTTCCGTGGACAGTAGTTCTAGTGGTAGTTGCCGGTCGACGCAGGTCGACACCATCACCGCGAGTTAGTCCCCGGGATCTTCCCTGCCGCTAACTCGCATTGCCGGGTTGGCGCGCACCTCTGATGTACGTCTCGATTGCCCTGTGCCCTTGGCCGACGCGCCAAAGGGCTTTATTGGGCCATACCGATAGCGTCCGTCTTTCGTAGCACGCTCCCTAATTAGCTTTACATCTGCCGTTCGGGCTGTCCCGCCGTGCGCGCTTGTTCGTTATCAGGCCGTTTGCCGCAGGCACCGGTCGCGAAACCCGAACGCGCCGCTTGCGTGGGGCGGATTGCCGCGCGGCCGGGAGATTCATTGTGTTCCGTTATTCCATGACCCTTCGCGGAGGCAATCCGCAAGCCCTGATGCTGCCGAGCGAGTGCCTGCATCACTATCACGTCGATCCGCATCCGGAGGCCGCCATTGCGGTGCATGCGGTGCGTCCGGGTGCAGCGGCGCGTCTCGGGCAGTGGCTGCGGGCGTTCGTCCGCCGCGAAAAAACGGCGGGCTGATCCCGTCTCATGACGTTCCGGGGGCACCGGCGATCTACCGGTGCCCTTGGCGCTTTTCCAGGAGATATCCGATGCAACAAGCTCTCACGCTCAGCGAGCGCCTGATTGCGGTGCTTGGCGCGCGCCTTGGCCTGCGCTTCTTCCGTCGCCGCAACATGCTCGAAACCCTCGATGCCCCAGCGCATGGCCACGAGGCACCGCCCGGTCTCGTCGACGCGGCCCGCGACACCGGTCCCGACTTGCTCGCGCGGCTGCGCACCACCCGCGACGGCCTGTCCGACGATGAAGCCGCCACCGTGCGTGCCCATGTCGGCGCCAACGAAGTCGAGCACGAGAAGCCGTTGCCCTGGTGGCGGCACCTGTTCAACTGCTACCGCAATCCGTTCAATCTGCTGCTCTCGGCACTGGCCGCTGTGTCCTATGCGACCGACGACACCGAGGGAACGATCATCATCGCGTCGATGGTGATCATTTCCACGGTGTTGCGATATGTGCAGGAAGCGCGTTCGAACAAGGCGGCGGAGAAGCTCAAGGCGATGGTGAGCACGACGGCCACGGTGCTGCGCCGCGACGTTTTGGGCAACGGCGGTGCCGAAGCGGACAGCGTGCGCCGTCTGGGCCGGGTGGGCCGTGAAATTCCGCTGGCCGAACTCGTACCGGGCGACATCGTGCTGCTCGCGGCGGGCGACATGATTCCGGCGGACGTGCGCATTCTCGCGGCCAAGGACTTGTTCGTCTCGCAGTCTGCGCTCACGGGCGAGGCGCTGCCCGTCGAGAAGTTCGCCCATGCGTGCGAATCGGGGGGAAGCCATCCGCTCGCGTACGACAACCTCGCCTTCATGGGGACGAACGTCGTGAGCGGCTCGGCCACGGCGGTCGTGGTGGCGACCGGGGCGCGCACGTTCTTCGGCTCGCTCGCACAACGCGTCACGGCGCAGCAACCGACGGTGACGTCGTTCCAGCAGGGCGTGAACCGTGTGTCGTGGGTGCTGATCCGCTTCATGCTGGTCATGACACCCATCGTGTTGCTCATCAATGGCTTCACCAAGCACGACTGGCTCGAAGCCTCGCTTTTCGCGCTGTCGGTGGCGGTCGGGCTCACGCCCGAGATGTTGCCGATGATCGTGACGGCCACGCTCGCCAAGGGGGCAGTGGTGCTTTCGCGCAAGAAGGTGATCGTCAAGCGGCTCGATGCCATTCAGAACTTCGGCGCGATGGATGTGCTGTGCACGGACAAGACCGGCACGCTGACGCAGGACAAGATCTGTCTCGAGCGTCACACCGATGTCTGGGGTCACGCCTCTGAAGACGTACTCGAGTACGCCTATCTCAATAGCTTCTACCAGACTGGCCTGAAGAACCTGCTCGACGTGGCCGTGCTCGATCATGCGGAGTTGCACCAGCGTCTGGACGTGGTCAATCGGTACCGCAAGATCGACGAGATTCCGTTCGACTTTCAGCGCCGTCGCATGTCGGTGGTCGTCAGCGAAGACGGCACGCACCACGAACTGATCTGCAAGGGCGCGGTGGAAGAGGTGATGGCGGTGTGCGACCGCGTGCAGCATGGCGCGAATGTGGAGCCGCTCACGCCGGACGTGCTGGCGCGTCTGCGTCGCGTGACGGCCGATCTGAATGCCGAGGGGTTGCGCGTGGTGGCGGTGGCGACGCGTCATTTGCCGCCGGTGCGTGACCACTACGGCATTGCGGACGAGAGCGAGCTCATCCTCGTGGGATACATCGCGTTTCTCGATCCGCCCAAGGAGTCGACGGCGCCTGCGTTGAAGGCACTGGCGGCGTCGGGCGTCGACGTCAAGGTGCTCACGGGCGACAACGATCTCGTGACGGCGAAGGTTTGCCGTGAAGTGGGCCTGAAGGTGGAGGGCTGCGTGCTGGGCGACGACATCGAGACGATGAGCGACGCCGAACTGGCGCAGACGGTCGAGCGTGCCAACGTGTTCGCGAAGCTCACCCCCGCGCACAAGGAGCGGATTGTGAGGATGCTGCGGGCGAACGGTCACGTGGTCGGCTTCATGGGCGACGGCATCAACGATGCACCGGCGTTGCGCGCGGCCGACATCGGCATTTCGGTGGACACGGCGGTGGACATTGCGAAAGAGGCGGCCGATCTGATTCTGCTGGAGAAGAGTCTGATGGTGCTTGAGCAGGGCGTGATCGAAGGGCGTCGTACGTTCGCGAACATGCTCAAGTACATCAAGATGACGGCCAGCTCGAACTTCGGCAATGTCTTCTCGGTGCTGATCGCGAGTGCGTTTTTGCCGTTCCTGCCGATGTTGCCGTTGCAGTTGCTCACGCAGAACCTGCTTTACGATCTGTCGCAGACGACGATTCCGTTCGACAACGTCGATGAGGAGCAACTGACGCGCCCGCAGCGCTGGAACCCGGCGGATCTGTCGCGCTTCATGGTGTTCTTCGGCCCGATCAGCTCGATTTTCGACGTGCTGACGTTCCTGGCGATGTGGCATTTGTTCGGGGCGAACAGCGCCGAGCACCAGACGCTTTTCCAATCCGGCTGGTTCGTCGAGGGGTTGCTGTCACAGACGCTGATCGTGCACCTGATCCGCACGCGGCGCTTGCCGTTCGTGCAGAGCCGCGCGGCGTGGCCGTTGCTGCTGATGACGGGGGCGGTGATGCTGATCGGCCTGATGCTGCCGATGTCGCCGTTTGCGGACACGTTCAAGATGCAGGCCCTGCCGCTCGCGTACTTCCCGATGCTTGCCGCGATCCTGCTCGCCTACGCCGTGCTCACGCAAATGATGAAAGGCATGTTTGCGCGACGGTTTGGGTGGCAGTGAGGCCGATCGCTTCAGCGCGATCGGCGAAGAAGACCAGCGGCGAGGCGTCGCCGCTGGCAACTCACGTTGTGGTGTCAGCGACTCGCCAATCATCCACACTTCGACGTCGACAAGGCCCAAGAACCGATTGCCGGACGTCGGCATTTCGTGATGCGAATCACGGTCAGTTCGAGTGGAGATGCACCGCGTCATTGCCCGAAGCGTAAGCGCGGTGTGCCGCCTCCAAGCGGCGTTTCGGCGACACGACGATGCCGAGCTCCGCATACAACTCGTCCAGTGCGTCGCGTGTGCCGACGAGCAGCGCCGTGGTTTGCCCGCTGATGTCGGACAGAACGCTCACGAGCGTCTCGCCCTGACACGTCTCCCGCGCGGCGACGAACCGCGTTAATGTCAGTGCGGCGAGCGTGGCGAAGCGTTCGGCCTGCACGAGGCCGTTGATCTGGAACACCGGCTGCGCGGCGCCCGTAGCACGCGGGGCGAGTCGTACGTAGGTGCCGTCGCTATAGGCGCCAAGTGCCGCGAACAGCTTCTCGCGGCCCTGCGGTCCCAGCGCACAGTGGTCGCCGTGCACCCAGCGCGAAATCGTGTTGCCTGTGATGCCAGTCGCGTAAGCGAGCCGGGCCAAGGTCGTGCCCGAGAGCTTGATGAGCAGACGGGCGACGGTGCGGTGACGTTGTTCGATGTCATCCATAACGGGAGTCCTGTCGTAAAGAATTCAGGCTTTCGGGCCGACGCCCTTGCGCGTTGCCGCGAGCGGCGTCCGGCCTCAGAACGCCATCGTCACTTCGAGTTGAACGTCGATCTCTTTGTGAAGCGTGGCTGAGCAAGGCATGAGCGGACGGCGAACCGTCTCCGAGCACAGCCCAAGCGACGCAAGCGCGGCTTTGATCGCCACCGGATTCGGCTCGGAAAACAGTCGTCGAATGAGCGGCTTCATGCCGTTGAAGAGCGTGCTCGCATGGGCCATGTCGCCCTCGCGCACATAGCGGAACAGCTTCAGATACAGGTCGGGCCGTATGTGGGCCGCCGCCGAAATGCATCCGGCCGCGCCTGCCTGCAACGCGGGCAGCAACTGCATGTCGTCGCCGCACAGCACGCGCATGCTGACCTGCGACGGCAGATGCAGGAGCGGATGCGCGTCGCATTCCTTGATCGCCGCGAAGGCGTCGTGCGATGCCAACTCGCGGATCGTATCCACGCCGAGCGTCACGCCCGTGCGCAGCGGCACGTTATAGAGCACGATCGGCTTGCGCGTACTGGCCGCGAGCGTGCGGTAGTGCCAGAGAATGCCCTCCTGCGACGGACGCAGATAGTAAGGCGGCGGCACGAGATACCCCGCGAGCGGCAGGTCCTCGATGCTGCGCATCTGATGCGCGGCGTTAGCCGTGTCGGCGGCACCGACACCGGCCACCACGGGCGCGTGTCCATGCGCGAGATGGCATGCCGCCTCGACGAGCCAGCGGCGCTCGTCGTCGTCGAGCAGGGTGCCTTCCCCCGTAGTGCCGGCCACGACGAGGCCGTTCACTCCCGCAGCAAGGTAGTAGTCGACCAGACGCGCGAACGCGTTGCGATCGATCTGGGCGCCGTTGGCGCCAGTCATGGGCGTGACGAGTGGAACCCACACGCCTTCAAAGATGGCTGTGTTCATAACGGGGTAGAGCAGGGTTGACGGGAGAGCACGAGAAGCATCGGGCAATCGAGAGGGCCGCGCAGCGCTCAGGCGGCCGGGCGCAGACGCAGCGCGCCGAACTCGGCTTCCGGCAGCGATTGCATGACGACATGCATTGCCCGCGAAGCTTCGATACGCGGCAACGCAATCGACACCACCGCCGCCGTATCGCGCCGGATCGGGCGGATCGTCACGACGCGCCACGGCAGCGGCAGACTCATTGCCAGGGTGACGGCGAGGGTCGAGACGGCTGCACGGCTGAGCGTAATGTCGAGCGTTGCATCGAGGCGAACGCGAGGGGTGTGCCGATTGCGTTGCCGCGGTGCTGCGAAAACGTCGTTCGGGGGGAGGGTTTGCGTGCTCGCCGGCGAGGCGGTGATGGCAGTGCCGGTGGCGGTGATCGACGCGCGCGCCGCAGTCGCGGGCGTTGCGCCGTAAGCGTGGACGGCATCAGCCGAGGTGGCGTTCGCACCAGGAGGTTCAAGGTTGGCGCGCTGAGCAAGGGTAGACATGGCAACGTGTCGTTTGACGACAGGAGTGACAACGAGGCCAGTCTAGGGACGCACAGATAAAAAAGGCGTCAAGATTTTTTGACGCCTGATCGGTGGATCGGTGGAGCGGTGGAACGGCACAGTGGCACAGCCAGGGCAGGGCGGCGGCGCTGCCTCGGGTCCTCCGTTCAGCGCGACGTCGGATACTCCGCGTCGTTGAACAGCACGCAGGCACCGTGGGGCGCGGCGCCGACATTGTCGCGGAAGAGTTTGAACACATTGCGCCACGGGTCGAACGGCAGTTGCGGCACCGGCTCCGGGATACGGGCGGCGAGCGTGGCGTCGTCGACCTCGCAATGCAGCAGGTTCTTCTCGCAGTCGATCGTGATGATGTCGCCGTCCTGCACGCGTGCGAGCATGCCGCCTTGCGCCGCTTCCGGTGACAGATGGATGGCCGCGGGCACCTTGCCCGACGCCCCCGACATCCGCCCGTCGGTCACGAGCGCCACATGGTGGCCTTCGTCCTGCAAGAGGCCGAGCATCGGCATGAGCTTGTGCAACTCCGGCATGCCGTTCGCACGCGGCCCCTGGAAGCGCACCACGACGATGACGTCGCGCGTCAACTCTCCCGCCTTGAACGCTGCCTGCGCGGACTCCTGATCCGGGAACACGCGAGCCGGGGCCCGCACCTTCTGATGCTCCGGCTTGACGGCGGAGGACTTGATGACCGCACGTCCCAGATTGCCCTCCAGCATGCGCAGGCCGCCTTCGCGGGCGAACGGCTTCGAGGCCGGCCGCACGATGTTCTCGTCGAGACTTTCCTTGGGGGCGTCTTGCCACGAGAGTCCGTCGTCGCGCAGGACCGCTTCCTGTGTATACGCCCGCAGACCGTGACCCATCACCGTGGTCACGTCGTTGTGCAAGAAGCCGGCGTCGAGCAATTCGCGAATCAGGAAGTTCAGGCCGCCGGCCGCGTGGAATTGATTCACGTCGGCCTTGCCGCTCGGGTAGACATGCGCGAGCAAGGGCGTGACGTCCGACAGATCGGCGAAGTCCTGCCAGTCGAGCAGAATACCGCCCGCGTGGGCCATGGCGACGAGGTGCAGCGTATGGTTGGTCGAACCGCCCGTGGCGAGCAGACCGACGACGCCGTTGATGAACGCCCGCTCATCGAGAATTTGAGACGTATGGATGCCTGACTTCGCCAGCGCCACGGCGCGCGCGGTCGCGGCCTGTGTGAGCGCATGACGCAGGGGGGTATGCGGATTGACGAACGACGCGCCCGGCAGATGAAGCCCCATGAACTCCATGAGCATCTGATTGCTGTTGGCCGTGCCGTAAAACGTGCAGGTGCCTTCCGTGTGATAGGCGGCCAGCTCGGCGTCGAGCAGCGCCGCACGCGTGATGCGGCCAGCGGCATATTCCTGCCGGATGCGTGACTTCTCGTCGTTGGGCAGCCCCGAAGGCATCGGGCCCGCCGGGGCGAACACGGCCGGCAGATGGCCGAACGCCTGCGCGGCGATCACCAGCCCCGGCACGATCTTGTCACACACGCCAAGGAACATGGCGGCGTCGAACATCTGGTGCGAGAGCGCAATGACCGAGGCCATCGCGATCACGTCGCGCGAGAACAACGAGAGCTCCATGCCGGCGTAGCCCTGCGTCACGCCATCGCACATCGCGGGCACGCCGCCGGCGACTTGCGCACTCGCGCCGTGTGCCCGTGCGGCGGACTTGATGATGTCGGGAAACTCGACGAACGGCGCATGCGCCGAGAGCATGTCGTTGTAAGCGGTGACGATGCCGATGTTGGGCGTGCGCTCCGAGCGGATCTTCAGACGGTCGTCGGCAGGCGCGGCGGCCAGCGCGTGTGCGAGGTTGGCACAGCCCAGCGTTTCGCGTCCCGGCTGCCCCTGTGTGGCCCGGGTGACGCCTTCCAGATAAGCCTGACGGGACGGCCGGCTGCGCTCGATGAGGCGCTCGGTCACGCGTTCTACCACCGGGTGCAGCGGCACGTTATGCGAAGACTGGGTCATGGGCGATGTAGTCAAAGCACGAGATTTTGTTGATTCAGAGTGTAGTTAAACTACAATGCAGTGTCAAAGTTGCGCTTCTTCAGTGACATCCGAACGTTAGCCAGGTTCGGCCGTCGTCAGGTGGTGTCGATGAAGAGCGCCGGTCGCACGGAGTCCATGCTCTCTATGAACACGCCTTCACCCTATACCTTTGTGTTGTTCGGCGCCACCGGCGATTTGTCGCTGCGTAAAGTGCTGCCAGCGCTATTCCGGGCGTTCCGCACGGGCCAGTTGGGCTCGGACGCCGCCGCCGATACCGGCCACATTCTGGCCATTGCCCGCAAGCCGATGGACGCCGCCGCGTACCGTGCATGGTGTGAGGAACATGCGCGAGAGCACGTCAAGCCTGACGTCTGGGACGAGGAGGCCTGGGGGAGATTTCTCGCCACCATCGACTACATGCCGCTCGATCTCGGTAAGGAAGACGAGTTCGGCGCGTTGGCGGAGCGTCTGGCAAAGCGCGACGGCGTGCGCATCTTCTATCTGGCCACGGGGCCCTCGCTGTTCATCCCCATTTGCGAAGGACTGCGCCGCGCCAGGCTCAACGAAAACAGTCGCATCGTGCTGGAGAAGCCGCTCGGGCACGATCTGGCCTCGTCGGTGGCGATCAACGACGCCGTGGGCGCGAGCTTTCGCGAAGACCAGATCTATCGCATCGACCACTACCTCGGGAAAGAGGCGGTGCAGAACCTGCTGGCGCTGCGTTTCGGCAATGCGATCTTCGAGCCGTTGTGGCGGCGCGAGTTGATCGAGAGCATTCAGATCACGATTGCCGAGTCCATCGGTGTCGAAGGACGCGGCGAATTCTACGAACAGACCGGCGCGCTGCGCGACATGGTGCAGAACCATCTGTTGCAACTGCTGGCCATCGTGGCGATGGAGCCGCCGTTGTCGATGGACGCCGATGCCGTGCGCGACGAGAAGCTGCGCGTGCTGCGTTCGCTGCGCCCGCTTGACGACGAAACCGTCGCCCGCAACGTGGTGCGCGGTCAGTACGGCGGCGGTGCCATCGACAACTCGGCAGTGCCGGCCTATGTCGACGAGCCGGGCGTGCCGGCCGACAGCAAGACGGAGACCTTCGTGGCCGTGAGGGCGGACATCGACAACTGGCGCTGGGCGGGCGTGCCGTTCTTCCTGCGCACCGGCAAGCGGCTCGGCGAGCGGGTGGCGGAGATCGTCGTCAACTATCGCGCTACCCCGTATCCCCTGCTTGGCGAGGCGACGGCACAGCCCGGCGCGAATCGTCTGGTCATCCGGTTGCAGCCGAACGAGTCCATGCGTCTTCACTGTCTGGCGAAGAAGCCGGGTGAGGGCATGACCGTGCAATCGGTCCACCTCGATCTGGCGTTCGATCAGTTCTTCACGGGACACAGGATGGATGCGTACGAGCGCTTGTTGCTCGATGTCATCAACGGACGTCTCGCGCTCTTCGTGCGGCGCGACGAGCAGGAACAGGCGTGGCGCTGGGTCGCGCCGATTCAGGCGTACTGGTCGCGCCAGCACAAGGGACCGAAGCGCTACGCTGCCGGGACGTGGGGGCCGCCCGCGGCCAGCGCGCTGCTCGCGCAGTACGGCACGAGCTGGGTCGAAGAAGACAATTGAGACGGATCGCCGGGCGAGGCATAGCGATCGTCCGGCGCAGCCAGTCCGCAGCCAAGGAAACCGGAGGCAGACACGCATGATTCACTGGCGCATATTCCCCACGCGTGAGGCTCAGGCGCAGGCGCTCGCCAATGCCGTCGTCGCGGGGCTCGACGAAGCCCTGACCATTCGCCCGCGCGCGTTGCTCGCCGTGTCGGGCGGCACGAGTCCCAAGGCATTTCTCACCCAACTGGCCCGCTTGCCCGTGGCATGGCGTGACATCGCCATCACACTGGTTGACGACCGATGGCTGCCGCCCACGCACGCCCAGAGCAATGCGCGGCTCGTCGCCGAGACGCTGCTGCCCGGTGCCAAGGGCGCGCAGTGGCTGCCGCTGGTCGACACCGCGACCGATGCCTCGCTGCAAGTGCAGACACTCAACGACACCTGGACGCATGGCGTGCCGCAAGTGTGCGTGCTCGGCATGGGCGAGGACGGCCATACGGCGTCGCTGTTCGCCGATGCCCCGCAATGGCACGACGCCATCACCACCCGTCAAAAATTCGTCCTCGTGCAACCCCAGCGCGCGCCGTATCTGCGCGTGTCGTGGTCGCTCGCGGCGCTGGCGGCGTGTGAGCGTCTCATCCTGCTGATTCAGGGGCCGGCCAAACGCGCCGTGCTCGAAGCTGCGCAAACCGAGGAACAGGACAACGCCATCTCCCGGTTGATCCACCGTGAAGGAGTGAAGATCGATGTCTTCTGGAGTGAGGAGTAATCCGCCGCACGTCAGCGGTCCGCGACTGCTGGCCGATATCGGCGGCACCAATGCCCGTTTCGCGCTGGAAATTGCGCCCGGCGATCTCGTCGAGATTCGCGACTACGCTTGCGACGATTATCCCGGTGTCCCCGAAGTCATCCGCGCCTATCTCGACGAGGCCGATCACGCCGAGCCGGTGAAGCATGCCGCGATTGCCATCGCCAATCCCATCGAGGGCGACGAGGTTCGCATGACGAACCGCGACTGGCACTTCTCGATCGAAGCGACGCGACGCGCACTCGGTTTCGAGACGCTGCTCGTCGTCAACGATTTCACGGCGCTCGCGATGGCGCTGCCTTACTTGTCCGAAGCGCAGAAGCGGCAGGTCGGCGGTGGTGAGCCGCAGCCCAACGGTGTCATCGGATTGCTCGGCCCGGGCACCGGCGTCGGCGTGTCGGGCCTCATTCCGGCGGGAGATCGCTGGATTGCGCTCGGCAGCGAGGGCGGACACACGACCTTCGCGCCGGCAGACGAGCGCGAAATCGATGTGTTGCGCTATGCGTGGAAGCACTTCCCGCACGTGTCGTTCGAGCGGCTTGTCGCCGGGCCCGGCATGGCGCTCATCTATCAAGCGCTGGCGCAGCGAGATGGCCGCGAAGCGAAACCGCTGGAGACGCCCGCCATCGTGAAGCTTGCCCAGGGTGGCGATGCGCTGGCGCGCGAGACGGTCGATTGCTTCTGCGCGATGCTCGGCACGCTCGCCGGCAATGTCGCTGTGTCGCTGGGGGCCGTAGGCGGGGTGTATCTCGGCGGCGGTGTGATTCCAAAGCTCGGCAAGCTGTTCGAGGACTCGCCGTTTCGCCATCGCTTCGAGGCAAAGGGACGCTTCGAAGGCTATCTGAAGAAGATTCCGACGTACGTGATCACGGCCGATCATCCGGCGTTTCTCGGCACGTCCGCCATTCTCTCGGAGCAACTCGGCACGCATGCGGCGGGGGCGGGCGCGCTGATCGATCGTCTGCATCGTTTGCGTGACCGGTTGAGTCCGGCGGAGCAGCGCGTGGCGGAACTCACGCTCAAGCAGCCGCGCGCGCTGCTCGCCGAACCCGTCGCGGAAATCGCGCGTCTGGCGCGGGTGAGTCAGCCCACCGTCATTCGCTTCTGCCGCAAGCTCGGCTGTCAGGGACTGTCGGACTTCAAGCTCAAGCTCGCGAGTGCATTGACCGGCACGCTACCGGTGCGTCACGGACAGGTGCACGTGGGCGACTCGGCAGCGGAGTTCAGTGCGAAGGTGCTCGACAACACCGTGTCGTCGATTCTGCAAATGCGCGAGCATCTCGACGCACGTACGGTCGAAGCGGCGGTCACGCTGCTCGACGGTGCGCACCGTATCGAGTTCTACGGGCTGGGCAACTCCGGCGTGATCGCGCAGGACGCGCACTACAAGTTCTTCCGCTTCGGCATGCCGACCATCGCGTATGGCGATCCGTATCTGTTGCAGGCGTCGGCGGGGTTGTTGCGCGACGGTGACGTCGTGGTCGCGATCTCCGCGTCGGGTCGCTCGGCGGACCTGAACCGTGCCGTCGACATTGCGCTGGCACGCGGAGCCAAGGTCATTGCGCTCACCGCACGCAACTCGCCGCTCGCGAAGAAGGCGACGCTTGTCTTGCCTAACGACCACGTCGAGACGATGGGGGCGCACGTGACGATGATCGCGCGGATTCTGCATCTCGCCGCCATCGACGTGCTCGCGGTCGGCGTGGCGATACGCCGCGCCGGGCCGGGGGCGGAGACGGCGGGCGAGGGCGCGCTCGACTGGCTGGGGCATGGCAGCGGTCAGGACTCGGGCACGCCAGCCGCCGCCTGACATCCGTCTGACATGGGTTTGACATCGGTTTGGCATCGGTTCGGATTCCAGCCGATCGGCAAGAGGGCGATCGAATGGCCACGGGCGGCACCGTGGCCATTCGCGCATGACAGGGGCGCGAATGGGCGAATGGCCGCGCCGGTGCGCAGCGCGCCTTGATATCCCTAAACATGTTAAGCATAATGGGGCATATGAAAGTGTCCGATTCCGCCCAACGTTTCGGCTTTCTCGTGGCAGACGTCCAGCGTCTGTTCGGGCGCCGTTTCGAGCAGTTTGCGCAGCGCGCGCTGCCGATGACGCGCGCGCAATGCCGCCTGCTCGTCTATCTCACCGTCAATCGTGGGGTGAGTCAGACCGTGCTGGCCGACATTCTCGAAACCCCGCCGCAGGCACTCGCACGCACGCTGGAGCGTATGGAAGAGGCGGGTTGGGTACGCCGTCGTCCCGACGCCCGGGATCCGCGCATCGAACGCCTGTTCGCCACGCGCGCGGCCGTCGAGCAGTTGCGGGTGGCCCGCATGCTCTCCGACGAAGTGCGCGATGAGGCGCTGCACGGCCTGACCGCCTTCGAGACGGTGCAACTCATGCAATTGCTGCAAAAGGTGCGCCGCAATCTCACGAACGTCGTGCCGACGCCGCTCGACACCGTGGTGCCCGAGATACTGCGTCGCCCGCAAACGGGAACGGCTTTCGAGAGCGATGATGCCGACACCGCACCGCATCCCCTTGGAGGCCCCGACGGCGACACGTCGGAATGTACCGACTTGCGGCCGCGGTAGCACACGCCTAGCATGGGAAGTCTCCAAACCAACCCCGGAGACTGTCATGACGAATCACGTGTACAAGCAGATCGAGCTGACCGGCTCGTCGACTCAGTCGATTGACGACGCTGTCAGATGCGCTATCGAGCGTGCGAGCAAGACGCTGCGCAACCTGAACTGGTTCGAGATCATCGAGACACGCGGTCATATCGAGGACGGCAAGGTCGCTCACTGGCAGGTCACGCTCAAGGTCGGCGTGCGACTGGAAGACTGACCCCGGCGGGGCGACCCCCTTCAGTCCGCAGGCCTCTAGGCCCGTAAGCCCCTAAGCACTTTGGCCACGACGTTTGACGTCTCGCGCGCGCTGCGCCATGCGGCGTCTTCTTCGCTGAGAATGCACATCGCGCAGCCACCGCGAACGTCATCCAGTCGTGTCACAATAGGCGCATACTCGAGACCATGAAAAAGACAGAAGAGGTTTGCGCATGTCCGAACAAGAACCGGTCCATGCCACCCGATCGATCACGGATCCGGTGGAAGCCGTTGCCTACCTGAAGACGATTTACGACGCCAACACGGCGTATTTACGCGCTGCTTTCGCACGTTTTTCCACGCAGAAAGATCAGACGCGGCGTGTGAGCGCGCATTACCCGTTCATCCGCATCACTACCGAAGAGATCACCCAACTGGACAAACGCCTGTCATATGGCTTTGTTTCCGGCCCGGGCAGCTATCAGACGACGGTCACACGACCGGATCTGTTCGAGAACTACTACATCGAGCAACTTCGACGTCTGGCACACAATCACGGCGTGGCGTTCGAAGTCGGCGTCTCCGACGAGCCGATCCCCGTGCATTTCGCCTATCAGGACGGCGTGTACCTCGAAGGCGATCTCGACCAGACGCACCTGCGCGCCATGCGCACGGTCTTCGACGTGCCCGATCTGGCCACGATGGACGACAGTATCGTGAACGGCACGCGCGATCCGCTGCCGGGCGAGATTCTGCCGCTTGCCCTGTTCACGGCGCCGCGCGTCGACTATTCACTGCAACGTCTGCGTCATTACACGGCCACGTCGCCCGAGAATTTCCAGAACTACGTGCTCTTCACGAACTACCAGTTCTATATCGACGAGTTCGTGGAACTGGGGCGTGAGTTGATGAGCGCCACCGACGACCCTGCGCTGCGCGAGTACCGCAACCAGTACACCGCGTTCGTGGAGCCGGGCAACGTCACGCACTGGAACCAGAACCTTGGCGAGCGCGACCCGCAGGGCACGCCGCCGCCGCGTTTGCCGCAGATGCCGGCGTACCACCTCGTGCGCCCCGACAACACCGGTATCACGATGGTGAACATCGGCGTGGGCCCGTCCAACGCGAAGACCATCACCGATCACATTGCCGTGCTGCGCCCGCATGCGTGGATCATGCTCGGACACTGCGCCGGGCTGCGCAACTCGCAGCGTCTGGGCGACTACTGCCTGGCGCACGGCTACGTGCGTGAAGACCACGTGCTCGATGGCGACCTGCCGCTGTGGGTGCCGGTGCCGCCGTTGGCGGAGGTGCAAGTCGCCCTTGAGCGTGCGGTGGCCGACGTCACGCAACTCGACGATTTCGAACTCAAGCGTGTGATGCGCACGGGCACGGTCGTCACTGTCGACAACCGTAACTGGGAGTTGCGCGATCACCGCGAGCCTGTGCAGCGCATGAGCCAGAGCCGTGCGATTGCGCTCGACATGGAGAGCGCGACCATTGCGGCGAACGGCTTCCGTTTCCGGGTGCCGTACGGCACGTTGCTGTGCGTGAGCGACAAACCGCTGCATGGCGAGCTGAAGTTGCCCGGCATGGCGGACCGCTTCTACCGCGAGCGTGTCGATCAGCATCTGAAGATCGGCGTGAAGGCGATGGAGCTGTTGCGCGATAACGGTCTGGATCGTCTGCACAGCCGCAAACTCCGCAGTTTCAACGAAGTCGCGTTCCAGTAACGCACCCTGGCGGCCGCGATGTTTCGACGAATGAAACTCGCTGCCGTCTCCCTCCCGCCCCGTGTCACGGGGCCTTGCAGCCCTTGCGTGCACGCGGCTGCCGCCAGTAGCACAATCCCTGCACACACCGGCCGCAAGCTGCGCGCCGGTGTTCTCGTTTCTCGTCATCAAGGATCATCGTGGAGCTAGTTAACCACGTCGTGCCTTGGGCAGCGCACGACACTCGCCTTCTGCTGTCCTGTCTCATCGGCCTCGTGGCCATCATCTTTTTCATCAGTGCCCTCAAGCTATCACCGTTTCTGTCGATCCTGATCGGCACGTTCATCGCCGGTCTCGGCGCAGGCTTGCCGCTCGACGCCGTGGCCAGTTCGTTCAGCAAGGGTGCGGGTGGCCTGCTGGGTGATGCGGGCATGATCATCGCGCTGGGTGCCATGCTCGGTGCCTTGATGGCCGATACCGGTGCCGCAGATCGAATCGTGACTGTCCTGCTTACCTTTGCGAAAGGGGCGGCGCTACCGTGGATGATGGCGCTCGTCGCGATGATCGTCGGCCTGCCGCTGTTCTTCGAAGTGGGGCTGGTGATGATGGTCCCGATCATCTTCGTGATGGCGCGCCGGGCCAACACGCCAATCCTGCGCGTTGCGATTCCGGCGCTCGCGGGCATGACCACGCTGCACGCGCTGGTGCCGCCGCACCCGGGGCCGCTGATCGCCGTGTCGGTGCTGCATGCGGATCTGGGGCTGACGATGGGGTTCGGCCTGCTGATCGCGATTCCAGCGGTCATTCTGGCCGGCCCGCTCTATGGGATGTGGCTCGCGCCGCGTCTGCATGTTGAAGCACCGCAGCAACTGGGCGACCTGTTCACCAAGCGCGATGACGATGTGCCGCCGCCGCCGTTTGCGTCGGCGCTGCTGGTGATCCTGTTGCCTGTCGTGCTGATGCTGGGGCGTACGTTGGCGAAGGTCGCGCTCACGCCCGAGACGCCGGTGTTCGACGCGCTCGACTTCCTGGGCGAGCCGATCATCGCGTTGGCACTCACGGTCGTCGTCGCCATCGTCGTGCTCGGCTGGAGCCGCGGACTGCCGCGCGCCCGCGTGGGCGAGACGCTGCGCCGCGCATTGCCGCCGATTGCCGGGCTGCTGCTCACCATCGGTGCAGGCGGCGGCCTGAAGCAGGCACTCGTGACCGCCGGTATCGCAACGACCATTGGCAAGGTGGCTGTCGGCACGCATATGCCGCTCATCCTGTTGGCGTGGCTGATTGCCGTGGCGCTGCGTCAGGCGACGGGCTCGGCAACGGTGGCCACGACCACCACGGCGGGTATCGTCGCGCCGCTGGTGATGCATCTGCCCCCGGTGCAAGGCTCGCTCATTGCGTTGGCGATCGGGGCGGGGTCGGTGTTCTTCTGCCACGTCAACGACGCCGGTTTCTGGATGGTGCGCGAGTACTTCGGGCTCAATCTCAAGCAGACGCTGTGGGTATGGTCGGTGTTGCAGACCATCGTGTCTGTGGTCGGATTGGTGATGACGCTGCTGTTCTGGCAGATCTTCGTCTGAACGGATTGCCCGACGCAATAAAAAAGCGCGCAGACCTTTCGGTCGCGCGCTTTTTTTCGCCACCAGACGGCGCTGGCGGGCGTGTGACGAAGCTCAGGAAAACACGCGCTTGGCGTGAATGCCCAGACCCAATGCCACGCTGGCGAGGCGGTCGCCGTAGACCGGCGTCGCCTTCGGGAACGCGGCGCACATCGCGTCGGACAGGCAGCGCAGTCCGGTGGAACCGCCGGTGAAGTAGAGCGCATCGACGTCCTCGGCACGCAATCCCGCCAGCGCAGCCGTGTGCACGGCACCGGCGGTGATGCTCGCGATTTCGTCGCTGACCGCTTCGATCAACCCGGCTTCCGAGAACGCCACCGTCAGGTCACGTTCTATCACGCTGAGGTCGATGCTCGTTTCGCCGCCCGCCGACACCTGGATCTTCGCGTCTTCCGCATGACCGACGAGCGCATGGCCGAGACGTTGCTCGACCGTGCGCATGAGGCGCCGGTGATGCGCCGGATCGGCGTACAGATGCGCGGTGAGCGCCAACTCGCCCACCCGCTTCGGCGTGTAGACGGTGTTGATCAGATGCCAGGTCGCCAGATCGAAATAGATCCGGTTGGGCACTTCCTTGCCGTCCGGGCCGAGCGCTTTGTAGCCGAGTTCGCGCAGGATCGTGGCCAGTTCAATGCGACGGTCGAAGTCGGTGCCGGCAATGTGCACGCCGTGGTGAGCGAGCACGTCGTCCTTGCGATCCAGATGGCGAGCACGCTCCGGTCCGACGCGCACGAGCGAGAAGTCCGACGTACCGCCGCCGATATCGACGACGAGCACCTGCTGCTCACTGGTCAGACGCGACTCGTAGTCGAAGGCAGCGGCAATCGGTTCGAACTGGAAGTGGACCTCCTGGAATCCCACGTCACGCGCGCTTTGCTCGAGCGAGCGTTGCGCGGCGGCGTCGGCGCGCGGGTCGTCGTCGACGAAGAACACCGGGCGGCCCATGACCACCTGACGCAGATCGCCGCCATCGGCCTTGAGCGCGTGGGTGCGCAGATGACGCAGGAACGTGGCGATGATGTCGATGTAGCGCATCGCCGAGCCGTTGCCGAGGTCGGTGGTGCTTTCGATCAGGGAGGAGCCGAGCAGGCTTTTGAGCGAGCGCATCAGGCGCCCGTCGTAGCCATCGATGTAGTCGGCGACGGCCTGGCGGCCGAACGAGGCCCGGCCGCCTTCGTCGGCGTTGAAAAATACGGCGGTCGGCAGCGTGCCGTAGCCGGATTCAAGTTCGACCAGACGCATGGTCGCGCCGTCTTGCACGGCGACGGCAGAATTCGAAGTGCCGAAATCGATAGCGCAAAAACTCATGGCGTTTGCGGCCCGCGCGGGCGAGCCGTAAAAGGTCGGCAGTGTAGCACGGCCGGGCGGGCGCCCGGGGGAACGCGTCGGAACCGCGGGGGCGCGCCTGTCACGAGCGCGCCGAATTCGCATCCGGCTGGGCGGACGGCAACGTGCGCAGGCTGCTCACCACGGCGGCCACCGCCGCGAAGGCGGCCGCAACGTAAAGCGATGCGCGGGTGCCGTAGCCTTGCGGCGCAACGCTGAAGACGAGGGCGACGAGCGCGGCCCCCGTCGTCTGCCCGGTCAGGCGAGCGGTGCCCAGCATGCCGCTGGCGCCGCCGCTGCGATGGGCGGGCGCGGACATGAGCATCGCGTAGTTGTTGGGCGACTGGAAGAGGCCGAAACCGAAGCCGCACAGCGCCATGCGCCAGACGATATCGATCGGATGCGGGTTCGCAGGGAGGAAGCCGAGCGCGAGCAGGCCGAGGGCGAACGCGGCCAGACCGATCGCGCCGAGCAGGCCCGGCTTGTAGTACTCGAGCAGGCGTCCGGCCAGCGGGGCAACGACCACGATGGTGAGCGGCCAGGCCGTCATCAGCAAACCGGTCTGAACGTGATCGAAACCGAGCGTGTCTTGCAGGAAGAAGGGCAGCGAGACGAACGCTAGCATCTGTGCGCAGAACGACGCCATCGACGTGCAGATGGACAGCCCGAATATGGGAATGCGCAGCAGGTCGACGGGCAGCAGCGGCACCGGCTGGCTGCGCTGGCGTCGCACGAATATCGTGCCGATGACGATGGCGGCGACCAGTTCGATGGCGACGAGCCAGTGCTCTTGACCGTGTCCGAAAGAGTCGATCCCGGAGATGAGCAACCCGAAGGTGAGTGCGCTTAGCAAGGCCCCGATCCAGTCGAACGGATGCGAGGCGCGGGCGGTATCGGGCAGCGAGCGTACGGCGATGGCGAAGGCGATGATGCCGAGCGGCACGTTGATGGCGAAGAGCCACGGCCAGTGCGCGATGGACAGCACCCCTGCGGCAATCGTCGGGCCGGCGGCGGACGAGACGGCCACGATGAGCGAGTTGAGGGCGACGCCGCGTCCGAGCCAGCGCGACGGGTAGATGGCTTTCACGAGCGCGGTGTTGACGCTCATGATGCCGGCCGCCCCAAAGCCCTGCGCCACGCGTGCGAGGGTGAGCGTGACCAGTGAGTCGGAGAGGGCACAGGCCAGCGAGGCGAGGGTGAAGAGCGTGAGGCCGACGGTGTAGACGCGGCGGTACCCCACGATCTCGCCCAGCGCGGCGAGCGGCAGCAGCGAGATGGTGATGGCGAGCTGGTAGGCGTTGACGATCCAGATCGACGTGGCCGGGCTGGCGTTCAGATCGCGGGCGATCGTGGGCAGTGCAACGTTGGCGATGGCGCTGTCGAGCACCGAAAGCGAAATGGCGAGCATGACGGTCGCAATGGCCCAGACCCGGGCGGGCATGGGCATGCCGTCAGTGTGTATGTCGGACATGAGAGCAGCACAAGACAAAGCGGTCGCGCGCCTTCGCATCTTGACGTGGGTCGTGACGCCGATGCGCGACGGGAAAGCGTTATCGTGCCCGAAATCCCCGAAGCGAGCCCTGATTCCGTGCAAAGCCTTGTGTTTACAGGGTTTTGAAATTGTGCGTCGCGTTTCGTCTGATGGAATTAAAGTTCCGTCAGATAAAACAAGTGCCGAAGTGCAAAGCGGCAGACCTCAAGACTCCGGGGTGTCGATATGAAAACGCGCGATGCGCACGTTGCCGAGCGGGTGATAGGCCGTGCCGTTTGCCAGCGACGGCAGAGCGACGTCGCTGTCGAGAACGGTCTGGACACCGACGGCGGCAATCGTGCTGGCGGGGGAGCGTCCCGGGCATGCGTGCGCGCCGTGCCCGAAGGTCCATGCGGTGTCGTCGGTCGAAGCGCCGGCGGGAGCGGCGGCAAGCACGACAAGTACCGCGTCGCCGCGCGCCAGGGGCCGCTCGGCGATGACGGCCGGGGCGTGCAGGAAGCGCCGTGTGTTGTGCACGGGGGGATCGAAGCGGATGACGTCGCTGACGGCGGCGATGGCGGCGCTGAGATTGGCGGGTAACGCCGCGCGGTCGCGGGCGGCAGACGGCGGCGTTTGCGAGGTATGCGAGGTATGCGAGGTATGCGAAGCGTGCCGGGCGAGCCTGCGCAGGCTGTTGGCCACGAGTCCTGCGCAGGCGTCATGCGTCTGCGTGAAGAGACCGACGATATTGGCTGTGAGCACGCCGTAGTCCATGGCCTCATTGCGTGCGGCGCTTCGGGCTGTGTCGCGCAGCCAGGTGCCCGAACCGGCGTCGTGGTCGAGCCAGCGTGTTGCGCGGCTGCGCAGTGTGGTGGCGGCGTTGTGCCCGCGTTTGAGTATGTCCGCGCGAGGCGCGGATTTCGCGGACTCCGCCATTGCGGCGACCAGCATCTGGACGTCGTCGTAGACGTGTGCCCAATGCGAGGGGGAAACGCCGAGCCATGCGGCGAGGGCGTAAATCGGCTGACGAAAGACGAAGTCGTCGAGCCACGCGGTGGGCGCTTCGCCATGGGCGAGGCAGGCGTCCGAGCAGGCGGCTTGGCTTGCGTCGCGCAGTCTGGCGAGTGTGGCGCCATCGGCGCGCAGCGTAGCGAGTCTCGCCTTGAGCCACGGTTTCATCGCGGCGTGCGCCGTTCCGTCGTTCATGCGAACGAGCGAACCGAACCAATCACCGGCCGCACCCTCGGCCAACGCGGCAGGAACCGTTGCGCCAGCGGGCCGAACGCCGCATGCCGGATGACGCAACACGGCGGCTACTGCTTCCGGCCCCGCCGCGACCCACATCCCGAGCGAGGTGTCGAAGTCGAACGCACGCCGTTCGACGAGTGATGCGTAGTACGGGTACGGATTGGCGTGGATGACGGCGGCCAAAGCATTGGCGGGAGGCGATACGGCATGGGTATCGACATTGGCGGCGAACATGGCAGGGCGTCTCTGAAGGAGGTCTCGACGGGGCCTATCTTCAGGCGTCGCCCGACCGGCATGCTTCATGACGCGCTGAAGTGTTGATCGCATCGCGGGGCCTATACTGCGTTCATATTCTTCATGGGAGTCTGTCTGTGGACATCGCAAGAGATCACGCCCCCAGCGTCAGCTCACTCGCCGCCCTTCTTGCCGACGCCGGTCGCATGACCATGCTCTGGGCGTTGATGGATGGTTCGGCGCGTCCGGCGGGGGAACTGGCCCTGGTCGCGGGGCTCTCTGCGTCAAGCGCCAGCGGGCATCTGGCGCGTCTTGTCGATGGCGGGGTTCTCGCACAGGAAGCGCGTGGGCGTCATCGTTATTTCCGCATCGCTACACCTGAGACGGCCGCCGCCATCGAGGCACTTGCAAGCGCTGTGTTAGCCACGCGAGAACTGCGCCCACGTCCCGTGCCGGTCAGCCGTACCACGCCTGTTCCGCTGCGTCATGCGCGCACCTGCTACGACCATCTCGCCGGGGAGATCGCGGTCGATCTTTTCGCGCGGATGCACGCGCATCGCTGGCTTCGTATCGATGGCAGCGACGTCGCGCTCACGGATGCGGGCGTCAACGGGCTGACTGCCCTCGGCGTAGACCTCACCTCCGCGCGTGCACGCCGCCGACGTTTCGCCTGCACCTGCCCCGACTGGAGCGAGCGCAAGCCGCATCTCGGCGGTGCGCTCGGGGCCGCGTTGCTCAACACCTGCCTTCACGCCAAATGGCTCGAACCAACGCGTGAGCCGCGCGCGTTGCGTGTCACCCCGCTCGGTCAGCGCAAGCTCTCCGCCATCGCCGTCTAAGCGTTCTCGTCGCCCCCAACAAACATCCAATCGCAAGATCGTACAAGCCGGACGACTGCGTCCTCGATATCCTGCACTTTTCCTCCGAATCCTCTGAAAAATGCGGGACAGGCAATGACGCAGAAAGTGTTCTGGGATGAACCGTATCGAACGACGCTCGATACCGTCGTGACGCAGGTGATGGGCGATCAGGTGCAAGTGGCATCGACGATCTTCTTTGCGTTTTCCGGTGGTCAGGAAAGCGACGCCGGTTCGCTGGGCGGCTACCCCGTCATTCGGGCGGAAAAGCGCGGACTCGACATTGTCTACACACTCCCGCATGCGCACACGCTGCGCGTTGGGGACGCTGTCACATGGCAGATCGATTGGGTGCGGCGATACCGGCTGATGCGTCTGCATTTCGCTGCGGAAATGGTCTTGCAGTTGGTATATCAACTCAGACCGGGCATCGAGCGCATTGGCGCCCACATCGCGCAAGACAAGGCGCGAATCGACTTTGCAAGCGACACGAGTCTTGCCCCATGGTTTCCCGAGATCGAATCGGCCGCGGCCGATCTTGTGAAGCGCGATCTGCCTATCCTGACCGACTTCAGCGATGTTCCGACGCAACGCAGATTCTGGAAGGTCGAAGGGTTCGCTACGATGGCGTGTGGGGGAACGCATCCGAAATCGACGCGCGAGATCGGCGCGCTGAAACTCAAACGCAAAAATACCGGGAAAGGAAAAGAGCGAATCGAGATTTCGCTATTCGATTCGCCGTGCGTGCCCGTGTGACGCAGACCCCAACGCCTCAATCCTTGTTGGTTTTGAAGGGCGGGATCCGCGCACGGATAAAGCGCATTCAGAACTTATAACCGACGCCCGCGAGGAAGATGTCGCTGTCGCGGTCGTAACCGGTCACAACGCGGTTCCACGACACGCGTGCGACCCAGTGATCGGCGAATCGATAGGCGGCGCTCATCGTGAGCAGGCCAGCCACAACGTTCTGTGCGCCATCCGCTTCACGGTTCTGCTTGTACTTGTTCCACGTGACGTATGGCCCGAAGCCGAGGCCGAGACTGACGCGGCTGTTGAAGAAGTCATTCTTGATCCACGCCTGCGCGGCAACGCCCTGACGGCTGCCGATGTTGCTGTGCCCTTCGTTGATGAGCGAGACCGTGCCGTCGAAGAACCGGCCGAAGCCGTGCCGGTATTCGATCGCCTCGGCCGCGGCGTTCTGCGAATCCAGACTGTTGACGACGGACAGACCGGCCATCACGGAAAGCACGTCGCCCGTCGGCACGGCTTGCGAATTGCCCCCGGTAAGCGGTCCGGCCGAGGCCGGCTTCTCGAGTTGGTAGCCCACGCCGAGCAGGTAGGTCACCGTGTTGATGCTTGACGGCGACTGGACATAGTTCGCGCGCGCCTGCAAGTACCAGCGGCTTTCGAAATACCACGTGGCGGCGACGGAAAACATTGCGCCCCAGCCGTGATCGTCCTCATAGCGTTTGCCGCGACTCGCGGCGACGGTGTCGTAATAGCGATAGGGGCCTACGCCCACAGCAAGATCGACGCGCCGGTCGAAGAACGGCTGATGGGCCCAGAACTGCACGGCAAAGCCGTCGCGGTGATGGTTGGGCACGTGGCCCTCGTTCATCCACGTGAAACTGGTGGAGAAGTGTTCGGTGAGGGCTTGCTTGTATTCGAAGCCCCAGGCATAGGTGTGCGCGTTGTCGTCGTTACGCGCGTTCATGCCGCCCGCGTAGACCGTCGCTTCCTGCGCCTGCGCAAGGGCCGAGGCGCCGCAAAACGCGCTGACAATCGCCGCGCGCAACCACCATGCATTGTTTTTCATTCAAGCCGTTGCCGTGAGAGAACGGGTTCGTTGCGGCAGACCACACACGTGCCCTACGCCACGATGCATCGCGCAGACGCAGTTACGCAGACGCATTCAAGTAGGTGCTATCGTAGCAGCCCGTTTTTGTAATCAATGCACTACAACGCGCGCAGGCGCATTACCGGAAATTACGGCGTCGGTGACGCCCATCGTATGGGATACCGAAATGCTTCGTCAATGACACCATCGCCGCATGGCGTAGGGACGCCTCGAAAAGGAGCCGTTTGCAGGAAACTCGCGGGACGACGCACATCGCCAGCCGTTGCGCGGCATCGTCTGCGCGTTACAGGCGTCCGGCGGCCGCGAGGAAAGCTGGCGCGTCTGCCAGTAATACGGCGAGATCGGCGGCGCCGGATTTGACCACCGCAGCGGTGCGCTCGCGGGCCACCGCATCGGTGCCCACCAGCGACCGGGGGCCGGCCACGCTGAGCGCAGCCAATGGCCGTCCGTGCGCGTCAAGTGCCGCGGCGGCGCAGGCGTCGATACCCGCCTCGAAGCCGTCCTGACTCCAGGCGCATCCGGCGTCACGGTCACGGGCCAGTTGGGCGTCGAGCGCGGCATAGGTGCGCGCGCTTTGCGCGGTGGCGGCCGCGAGCGGTTCGGGGCCAAGCAGCGCACGGCGGCGCTCGGGACTCAGATGCGCAAGCAACGAGCGGCCCGGGGCCGTCAGATGCGCCGTCACCCGGCTGCCCGCGCGGATATTGCTCACGAGCGGCAAGGCCGGGGTTTCGCACAGCAAATAGCGAACCTGCGCGCCGTCGAGCACCGTCAGATAGCTCGACAGTCCCGTCTCGCTCGTCACGCGCGTGAGCACGCGCCGCGCCGTGGCCAGATGATCCTCGCCAGCGAGCGCGCTGGCCGCTAGCGTCAGAAAACCCAGTCCGAGGCGATGACCGCCCTGCGGCAAGGGCTCCAGCACGCCCTCGAACTGGAGGGTCTCGATCAGACGCATGACCGTCACACGGTTCACACCGATGCGGCGGCCGACTTCGCTCATGTTGGCCGTCGACCCGCCATCCGCCACGAAACGCAGCAGCTTGAACGCGCGCATGACCGGTGTCACAAGACCCGGCTGCGTGGTGTCGAGTGCGTCGGGGGATGCCGCGTCGGTAGCGTTCCCGGCAGTTTGCGAAGCTTTGGTCATGCGTTCGATTCCATTCATCGAGAGGGGCGGTGCGTCGGTGTGCTGGCGCCGCTACAGGCGACTCAGTGACTCAGGCCGTCAGAGGGACTTGCCATGCGTCGTACTCGTAGACCCAATCGGCATTGCCGCCTTCCTTGAGCCATTGATTGCCGCGTGAGCCGATCTGCACGCGTGCCGTGCGTTCGCGTCTCGACGCCTCGTAGCGCGCAAGCGCTGCGGCGAGCGCGCCACTATCGACGGTATGGGCGCCCGGACCCACGGCAGCAAGGTGGCGAGACAGTACCACAGCATCCTCGATCGCCATGCCCGCGCCTTGCGCCATGAACGGCATCATGGGATGGCTCGCGTCGCCAAGCAACGACACGCGCTCGCGCGACCATCGCGGCAACGGATCGCGCACGTAAAGCGCCGACTTGAGCACGCTGTCGCAGGCGTCGAGAAGGGCGCGCGCTTCGGGGTGATAGTCGGCATAAATGGCGCGCAACTCATTCACGTCGCCCGGCGCCGTCCACGACTCCAGCGTCCAACTTTCCTGTGGCGTCGTGGCAAACACGAAGATGTCGCGGCCGCGATTGAGCGGGAACGTCACGATCTGGCTCGACGGATTCGGTCCCCACCATTTGGTGAACGCGCCAAGATTCGGCACGCCATCGAGCCTGTGCGCCGGCACAACGGCCCGGTAGGCCACCACGCCCGTGAACTCCGGCGACTCCGGCCCGAACAGACCCGTGCGCACCACCGAGTGGATACCGTCCGCGCCGATGAGCACGTCGACGTTGTCATGCGTGCCGTCCGCGAAGGTCAGTCGAATGGGACCCGCCTGCGCCTCATCCGGTGCTTCGAATGACACGAGCTTCTTGCCCAGCGCAATCGACTCGGCCGGCACCGCCTGTTCCAGCGCTTGCAGCAGGTCGGCACGATGCATCGTGAGCTGCGGTGCGCCGTACTTCGTCTCGGCCGTCTGCGCCATCTCCAGACGCGAGGTCTCCTCTCCCGTATCCCACGTGCGGCTGATGCGATGGCTTGGTTGCGCAGCGGTCTCGCGCAGCGCTTCGCCGACACCGAGTCCATCGAGTGCGCGCACAGCGTTGGGCGTCAGGTTGATGTCCGCGCCAACGCGGGCGAACTGCGACGCCTGCTCATAAACACGCACCCGAAAACCCGCGCGGATCAGGCCGATGGCGGCGGCCAGGCCACCGATGCCGGCACCGTTGATGCCGATGAGAGGAGCTTGCATGGGGACATCCTTTGACAAAAGAGACGACGAACGGGAAAAAATAAAACGTTCAAATATGAACATGATGTTCAAATATTATTGTTTTTGATTCGGTCGATCGCAAGGGGGCATCGGGTAAATCCTGAGCGATCCGCATCGCCCTGATCAACGCGTGCCATGGACTTCCGGCCACGTTCAAGGGATGAGCGGTGTTCCACGATCCCTCGCCAAAACGGCGAATCGCCGCCGATCATTCGCGCGTAGCACGCCAATTTCCTCCCATCAATTCGTGCATCTCCGCTGCGGGGCTCACCCGTCACCTGGCCTAAGCTCTGCTCAGTTGGTTTCATAAGTAATCCAACGTTTCATAGGTGGAACGTAAAAAATACACAAGTGCTAGGGGTGTGGACGGCTTGGGTCGCCGCGCGCCGAGTGCGGCGTATCCACCGTTCTCGAATCATCGAACGACAGGAGTGCACAGATGAAGCGGTTTCCGATGGGGCGGATCCCGGGCATGACGACGCTGGCGGCGGCAATGCTGCTGGCGGCTGGCGTGCCGGTCGCAGCGCAGGCGCAGAGCAACGTCACGATCTACGGCAGCATGGACGCCGGCGTGGCCTACGTGAACAACCAGAGCGGCAGCGCGAACTGGATCGCTCAGCAGGGCGGCACGCAGCCCGATCGCTGGGGCCTGCGCGGGGTGGAGGATCTGGGCGGTGGCAACCGCGCCATCTTCCTGCTGGAAAACGGCTTCTCGACGCTCACCGGCAGCACGATCAAGGCGGGTTCCATGTTCAACCGTCAGTCGTGGCTGGGCCTTCAGTCGGACACGATGGGCACGCTCACCCTCGGTCACATGACCACGTTCAACTTCGACTGGCTGGGCCCGATGAGTACGGCCTATCTGGGCATGAACTGGTACATGTTCCACCCGGGCAATCTCGACGAGCTCGCCAACACGTCCGTGGTGCAGGTGGACAACTCGGTGCGCTACGTCACGCCTGATTTCGCCGGCTTCAAGGCGGGCGCCATGATCTCGCTGGGCAACAACACGAACTTCGCCAATGGACGTAAGTGGAGTGTGGCGGCGAACTACACGAATGGCGGCTTCAAGGCGTCGGCCGTGTACTCGAACGAGAACAACCGCACGCCGAACGTGGCCGTTCTCGGTGGCGCGACCTTCCAGGGACAACCCGTCGGCACCTATGCGGCCGCGAATGTCGAGAACATGGGCGCCGGTGTGTCGTACGGCTTCGGGCCGTGGCTGCTGCACGCCCTGTACACGCGCGTGAAACTCCAGTCGCCGGGCTTCAGCGACACCTACCAGTCGTTCGACGGCGGCGCGAACTATGCGACGAGCGTCGCCAACACGATCACCTTCGGCGCGGCCACGACCAGCCTGTCCGGCAAACGGTGGACGCAGGTCAGCCTGGGCGACGTCTACGCATTCTCCAAGCGCACACAGGTGTACTTGAGCGGGGTGTATCAGCACGCGAGCGGCAACGGGGCCATCACGGCGATCAACACGATCGGTGCGTCGTCGACGGCTAACCAGGTGGTCATCATGTCCGGCGTGCATCACTCGTTCTGACGCGCTGCATTTCGAGATTCAACGAGTGGTCTCACTTCATACGCCGGCCGGCCTTCGCTCGCCGGCGTTTTTTTCGCCCGAGGCATCGGCTGATGCGCCGTCAACCGCCCGGATTCGGGTTTCCCCTAGTCAAAAAACAATTTTGACTGCGGGCGTCACTCCCTATAATTGATCCATAAGTAAATCAACGTTTCATATATAAAACGTAACCCGGAAGGGAAAGACAGGCTGGCAGGCCATGCAGGCGAAGTGATGCCGCGGGCTGCCCGAAGCAAGTTGAACATCCAGAAACACGGTGGTTTCCCATGCTCAGGTCGATTCAGTTGAAAGACGCGAACGTAGTTGCCGAGGGGTACGCCGACGCGGGTCAGGCGCACTCGGTGGCGGCACCTCTGCCGTTCGCCATCGAATACCGTGGCGTTACGCGTCGGTTCAAAAATCGCCAGGGCAAGGGCGAGATGACGGCCGTCTCGAACGTGTCCATCGGTATCAAGGCGGGTGAGTTCGTGTCGCTCATCGGCCCGAGCGGCTGCGGCAAGAGCACGCTGCTCAACATGGGCGCGGGTCTGTATGCGCCGAGCGAAGGTCAGGTCACGCTCGCGGGCAAGCCGGTGCGCGGTCCGTCGCAGCAGGTCGCGTTCATGTTGCAGAAGGACTTGCTCATGCCGTGGCGCTCGATTCAGAAGAACGTCGAACTGGGCATGCAGATTCGCGGCCGCGGCAAGGCAGAGCGCGCGGAAGTGGCCCGGGCGCTGCTCGCGCGTTGCCATCTGAAAGGCTTCGAGAACCACTATCCGCACCAACTCTCGGGCGGCATGCGCCAGCGCGCGGCATTGGCTCGCACGCTGGCCGTCGAGCCGGACGTACTGCTCATGGACGAGCCGTTCTCCGCGCTCGACGCGCAGACCAAGATGGTGCTCCAGCAAGACCTCGCGCAAATGCTCGCCGCCGAAGGCAAGACCGCGCTGATGATTACCCACGACCTTGCCGAAGCGATTGCGCTGTCGGATCGCGTGTTCGTGATGAGCGAACGCCCGGGCACGATCATCGAGGAAATCACGGTCGATCTGCCGCATCGCGACAACCCCATCGAGCGCCGCAAGCAGGCGGGCATGAACGAGTACGTGGCCCATCTGATGGAACTGCTCAAGGTCGGTCGCGACGACCACCTCGGCTGATCCCTGTCCCAGACACCGCAAGACACCGGAATCCTCGCTATGAAATCGCTTTCCAAAACGCAACTGACCGCCGGCAGCTTCGTGTTGCTGCTGATCTTCGCGGCTGTGTGGCAATGGGGCCCGACAGCGTTCGGCGTGCCCGAGTTCGTGCTGCCCAAGCTGTCGTCGACGCTCGTCGAGGGCGTGCGCATGTTCCAGGTCGAGAACCTGTGGCTGCACATCGGCGTCACGGCCCTCGAAGTGATCGCGGGCTTCGTGATCGGCTCGGCACTGGGCGTGTTGATCGGCGTGATCCTCGGCTTGTCGCCGTCGACCGAAGCCATGCTCTCGCCGTACATCCTCGCGTTGCAGATCGCGCCGAAAGTGGCGTTCGCGCCGCTGTTCGTCATGTGGATGGGCTACACGATCTATCCGAAGATCCTCGTCGCCGTGCTGATCGTCTTCTTCCCCGTGATGATCAACGTGCTCGGCGCGGTGCGCTCCGTCGATCCCGACATGGTCAATCTGGTGCGCGCCCTGTGTGGCCGCCGCTGGCAGATCTTTCGCTTCGTTGAATTCCCGTCGGCCATGCAGGCGCTCTTCGCGGGCTTGCGCATTGCGTCGACGCTGGCCGTGATCGGCGTGACCGTGGGCGAGCTGGTCGGTGGCGATCGGGGTCTGGGTTATCTGCTGGTGTACGGCGAAGGTCAGGGCAATACCGCGATGGTGTTCGTCGCGATCGCGGGGCTGACCGTCATTGGTATCGCGGCCTACGCCGCCGTGGTCTGGCTTGAGCGCCGCGCGCTGCACTACGTGCCGCGTGCCTCGATGAACATCGCCTGAGCGCAGAGGAATTCCATCGTGACCGAACTGCCCATCCTCCCGCTCGACACCGACACGCTGGCACCGCTCGACAGCAAGAAGTTGCTCATTACGGGCGGCGCGCGTGGCCTTGGCGAGGGATTCGTGCGCGCTGCCGCAGCACGCGGCGCGCAAGTGACGATTGCCGACATTGCGGCACAGGCGGGAGAAGCGCTCGCCGCCGAGTTGCAGGATGCCGGGCATGTCGTGTCGTTCGTGCGTCTCGATCTGTGCGATCCGGCGTCGGTGGAAGCTGCCGCGAAGGCGGCTGCCGCGCAGATGGGCGGCATCGACGGACTGGTCAACAACGGCGCGATCACCAACTCGGGCGGCAAGCTGGCCAACGAGCTGAGCATCGAGACGTGGGACGCCGTCATGAATGTAAACGTGCGCGGCACGTGGCTCATGACGATGGCGGCGCTGCCGTTCCTGCGTGCGTCCGGTCAGGGACGCGTCGTGAACATCGCATCGGACACGGCGCTGTGGGGCGCGCCGCGTCTGCTCGCCTACACCGCCAGCAAGGGCGCGGTGATGTCGATGACCCGCTCGCTCGCGCGCGAACTCGGTCCTCACGGCATCACCGTCAACGCCATCGCGCCGGGGCTGGTCGAGGTCGAGGCCACCGCTTACGTGCCCGCCGAGCGCCATCGCCACTATCTGGAGGGACGCGCCCTGCCGCGTGCTCAGGTGCCCGACGACGTGATCGGCCCGGTGCTGTTCCTGCTCTCGGATGCTTCCCGTTTCGTGACCGGGCAGGTTCTGCCGGTCAACGGCGGCTTCGTCATGCCCTGACGAGCCGCCTCTCATTCGCAACGTCTTCAAGGAGTGAAAACATGGCGCAAGCCGAAGCTAAAAATACCGCGACGCCACAAGCTGTGGAGAGCTGGACGCAGGCCGAAGGCCAGACGTTCAGCGACTGGCTGGACACGCGCGTAGCGCGTTTCTCGACGCGCAAATACGACTGGGACGCCCTGAAGTTCCAGGCCGACTACGACCCGAAGTACCGCCGTGCGCAGATGCGTTACGTCGGCACCGGCGGCACGGGCGTGGCCAAGGACAGCAACACGGTGCCCGCTGGTCACTTCACGTTCTCGACGATGGTGATTCCGGCCGGCAACATCGGCCCGAGCCACATCCATATGGACGTCGAGGAAATCTTCTTCGTGATGCGCGGAAAGATGAAGGTGATCTGCGAGCGCGATGGCGAGACGTGGGAAGCCATTCTGGGTGAGCGCGACCTGATCTCGGTGCCGCCGGGCGTGTATCGCACGGAAATCAACATCGGCGACGAAGACGCGCTCATGTGCGTGATGCTCGGCTCGCAAAAGCCGGTCACGCCGACGTATCCGCCCGATTCGCCGCTCGCGAAGATCAAGCGCGAACAGAAGTAAGCCGCCCGGGGCGGCTGCCCCGGAAAGTCCGGTGAGGGGCTTGCCGCTGGCAGGCGCCGCACCGGCAGGAATTCACGAAGCAAGACGCTCAGTCCACACCATGCAAGCCGAAGCCATTCCGTCCGAAGTGCCTGAAGATGCCGCCGTCGCCCCGTTGCGTGCGCGACTGGACGCCTTCCCCTATCGCACCCTCACCACGCGTACGGGCACCGTCGGCTATCGCTGCTCGGGCACAGACGCCGCGCGTGGCATGCCGGTCGTGCTGCTGCACGGCATCGGTTCCGGCGCCGCGTCGTGGCTTGCCCAGTTCGAAGCCACCGGGCTCGATGCCGCGCTGTATGCGTGGGACGCCCCCGGCTACGGACAGACGTCGAATGTCGCCGATGCCGAACCGCATGCCGATGCCTACGCCGACGCCCTCGAAGCCTGGCTCGACGCGCTCGGACTGGATCGCGTCGCCCTCGTCGGCCATTCGCTCGGCGCGATCATGGCGACGAAATTTGCGAGCCGCGCACCGCACCGTGTGCGCGGACTCTTTCTCTGCTCACCCGCCGGTGGCTACGGCACGGCCGATCCGGACGTGCGTCTGACCAAGCGCGACAGCCGTCTGGCCATGCTCGACAAGCTGGGGCCGGCTGGCATGGCGCGCGAGCGCAGCGACAACCTCGTCGCGCCGAACGCCGCAGACCTGCCGCGCGCCTGGGTGAAGTGGAACATGGCGCGCGTGCAGCCTGTCGGGTACCGGCAGGCAACGCATCTGCTCTCGAACGGCGATGTCTCGGGCGAGTTGACGCAATACGTGGCCGCGAACGCGGGGCCGGTCGCCGTGGCGGTCGGCGCGCACGACGCGATCACGACCCCGGCGGCCTGCCAGACGATTGCCGACGTGGCCGGGGTGCCGCTGCAAATCATCGAAGGCGCGGGACACGCGTCGTACATCGAAACCCCCGACGTTCTGAATCGTGCGCTCGCCGCGTGGCTCGAACGCGTTGCGGCAGGAGCGCGTTGATATGGCACCCGCAACCCCCAAGCGCGCAACGGCTGCGAACGAAGCGCACAACGAAGCGCACAACGAAGCGCAGAAAGAAGACGGCACGCTGAACCTTCCGCACGCGCAGGCCGATGGCGACGACGTCGAGCAAGGTGCGACGCCCGAGACGCGCTACCTCGTGCCGGGCCTTGAGCGCGGCTTGCGCATCCTTACGCAGTTCTCGCCGCGCGAAGCGGTGTTCAGCGCGCCGGAGCTGTCGCAACGGTTGGGCATTCCGCGCACTACCGTCTTCCGCTTGTTGCAGACGCTCGAAGCGATGGGTTTTCTGGAGCGTGCGGGCAGCGAGAAGAATTTCCGTCTTGGCGTGGCCGTGCTGCGGCTGGGCTTCGAGTACCTCAGTTCGCTGGAGCTGACCGATCTGGGGATTCCGATCATCGAACGGCTGCGCGACGCGACCCAACTGACGTCGCACATCGTGATCCGCGACGGCCGCGACATCGTGTTCGTGGCGAAGGCGCAAAGCGTGGCAGGCGTCTTCAATTCGATCAAGGTCAACGTCGGCACGCGTCTGCCGGCCCACGCGACGGTGCACGGCCATGTGTTGATGGGCGACCTGACGCTGGCGGAACTGCGCGCGCTGTATCCGGAAAAGACGCTCGAGAAATACACGCCGCAAACCCCCGAGACGTTCGCGGAATTGTTCGAGCGCGTGCGCGAAGACGCCGAGCGTGGCTACGCCGTGTCGGCCTCGTCGTTCGAGCGCGGCATCAGTGTGGTGAGCGCGCCTGTGCGTAACGACGCAGGACGCATCTGCGCGGCGATTACCGTCACCATCCCGCGCGCCAACATCGATGCGTCGATGATCGATGCCGGTCTGATCGGACAGGTACGCGAGGCGGCCGATGCGCTTTCGCACCGCCTGAACTACCGGCCGGGCAGCGACGGCAAGACCCCCCCTTACATGAAGTCACTGGGATTGAAATGATCAAGATCGACCTCTCCTCGCGCGCGGCGCTGGTCACGGGCGGCACGTCCGGCATCGGCCTCGCCACCGCCGGGCGTCTGCTCGACGCGGGCGCCGCCGTCGCGATCTGTGGCCGCAACCCCGAGCGTCTGGCGCAAGCCGAGGCGCAGTTGCGCGAGCGCCACCCCGAGGCGCGTCTCATCGCCGCGCGGTGCGACGTCCTCGATGCGAACGACGTCGCCGCGCTGGCCGAGCGCATTCGCACCGGGTTCGGGCGTCTCGACATGCTCGTCAACAACGCCGGGCAGGGCCGTGTCTCGACGTTTGCCGACACGACCGACGAGGCGTGGCGCGAAGAGCTGGAGCTGAAGTACTTCAGCGTGATTCGCACCACGCGGGCGTGCCTGCCGATGCTGCGCGACGCAGCACGCGAGACGGGAGATGCCGCCATCGTCTGCGTCAACTCGCTGCTCGCGCTTCAGCCGGAGCCGCACATGGTGGCGACGTCGTCGGCGCGCGCCGGGATTCAGAACCTCGTGCGCTCGATGGCAAGCGAGTTCGCGCCTGACGGTGTGCGCGTGAATTCCATCCTGATCGGACTGGTGGAGTCGGGCCAGTGGCGTCGCCGCTTTGCTGCACAGGGCGAAGGCAAGACCTGGGAGGAATGGACGGGGGATCTGGCGCGCAAGAAGCAAATTCAATTGCAACGTCTGGGCAAGCCTGAAGAGGCGGCCGCAGCGATCTTTTTCCTGGCGAGTCCGCAATCGTCATACACGACGGGCAGCCACATCGATGTTTCCGGAGGCCTGGCAAGACATGTCTAACAAAACCACCGTCGGCGAAGTCATCGCGGCGTTTCTCGAACAGTGCGGTGTGAAGACCGCGTTCGGCGTGATCTCGATTCACAACATGCCGATTCTCGACGCCATCGCGCGCCGCGAAAAGATCCGCTATGTCGGCGCACGCGGCGAAGCCGGCGCGCTGAACATGGCCGACGGACTCGCACGCGTGTCGGCCGGTCTCGGCGTGGCGTTCACGAGCACGGGCACCGCCGCCGGTAACGCGGCCGGTGCCATGGTCGAGGCGCTGACCGCAGGCACCCCCGTGCTGCACATCACCGGTCAGATCGAAACCGAATTCCTCGACCGCGATCTCGCTTACATCCACGAAGCGCCGGATCAGCTCAGCATGCTGAGCGCGATCTCGAAGGCCGCCTA
>NZ_JAELTP010000226.1 GCF_016428915.1 Pandoraea sp. ASV26 | reverse complement strand
GTATAGGATGTCGATATGACTTAATACAGGCGGTTTACCCTGGCATTGCGCTGGCTGCTCCGTGAACGACTTGTGTCGTTCTATTTCAATGTTAACAGAGCATTACCACACAGGTACAGATACCTTGTTAAGCCGAATCATTGAAAACAGGTTCGTTTAGACTGATTGCATTCGTGACCCCCAAAGCCAATCCTCATGTAAGCCTGGTAGGGTCCCGCGATAGAGGCACTACCTAATAAGCGGGCTGTTGGGGCGTGGGTTCCGCATTTGTACAATCTCGGCGAACGCTGACAAAACCAGAGCCGTGGCGGGACCGCGATTGCGGCACTTTTGATGAGTCGTCCGCAATAGTTGGTTTGCAGCAGCAGAGTCGCACAAGCGTGACATATCCATGACATGCATGGATTGAAAGTGGAAAAAAAAAAAAGGTTGCAAGGTATGTCGGGAATAGCCTTGGTGGTTAGACCCTGCCGTTAAGTCGCTCACTTACTCTCGTAGCATCATTTTACTGCACGGCGACAATTCACAAACGAGTCCCCTTTTTTTTTATTGTTAAATTTCTGGACGATAGGCTCCTGACAGTGCACTGATAACAGAATGATGCGCAATGGGGGACTCTGATTA
>NZ_JAELTP010000225.1 GCF_016428915.1 Pandoraea sp. ASV26 | reverse complement strand
GAAGAAGAAAACAGAAGAAAACAGAAGAAAAAGAAAGAAGAAAGAAGAAAGAAGAAATCTGCCATGGAATCCGCAATCGCTCAATCAATAGAAACAAACGATGTTACCTATGAATTCACGGAAACTACCTTCAAAAAAACCTCGAAGCTACCATTCAACGATACGCGCCTTGATGGCACTCCCTTTGTTTGGGCGAGATCATGGTTAGGCTCCCTCCCTCCCAAACCCCTTTCAGTGCCCTTACGTGACAATCTGTTTTCTAGGAATCACGAACGAATTACAAACGAGGCTAAAGCATTAGAGTTAGTCGCCCGAGAAACAACAATTCCAGTCCCCAGGCTTCTTGATCATGGAGCTCATCCAGATGGCCGGCGATATTTGGTCACGGAACGAATCGAGGGGGTCACCTTGAATCACTTTCAGGGAAAAGACTGTTCCCGACATGGGAAGCAGAAGCATACGCAGGGAACACCATGTGAGACGTGTTTGAAAGAATCATTCCGCAATGCTCTACAATTTATCGAACTTGTAGTTCTACCTCAGCTTGCTAAGCTCAAGTCCCGAGAACGGGGCATTGACGGTTTTGTCATGCCTCCATCCTGGATGAGCCCAGACATGGAACCACCATGGGT
>NZ_JAELTP010000224.1 GCF_016428915.1 Pandoraea sp. ASV26 | reverse complement strand
ATGCTCAGCACGTCACGGGTATGATCCTCAATCAAGCCAGCATTCTGGTTCTTGAGCTCCTGAATTTCAGACAAGAATTTGCTTCTCTCCTGCCTCATATCGTCAACTTGCCGAACCAGGCGCTCATTCGAGGCCCGCAACTCCTCCAACTCAGCCCTTTCCACTGCCGTGAAGCCACTAGTTGGCTGAGGAGACTCCTCAGCTGGCAAGGCTGGGGCTGCGGCAGGTTTAGCAAGAGAGCGTCCTGCGAGGCCGCGATTTGCCCCGAGGCGTGGTTGCGGCGTGGCAGCAGCAGCAGCAGCCGGCTCATCATCACTGGGCATAATGGGAGGCACAGCAGCAGGTCTCCGTGGCGAAGCAGTCCCAGGGGTGGCGAGTGTGCGCTTCTGTGGTGCTTTCAACCCACCCACTCCAGATGGTTTGGGCATGCCCAGCTTGGTACCAGGGCCTGCAGGTTTCGCTGCGGGTTGCGATGGCGGCGCAGCCTGCTCAGGAGCGGCGGGAGCAGCAGCTGCAGGCTTCTTTGCAACTGGTCGTTTGCCACCAACTACCTTCTTTGGTCCGCCAGGAGCTGCTTTAGGAGTGGGAGCTGGCTTCGGCTTTTCCTTTGCCTTGACTTGGGCAGTATTGAAA
>NZ_JAELTP010000223.1 GCF_016428915.1 Pandoraea sp. ASV26 | reverse complement strand
ATAGCTTCCCTATATTAGAAATATAATGACTGGAATCTCTATTCCGAAACACAGGGTGCGAATATCAGATTTGGCGTGGTTTTTGACTGGGATGAATAAGCCCATCGGCGGGCAACATCCCGCTAATCGACAAGTTGGCCGCGACCGCCAACGCCACCTGCGAGCCCTGTGCCTAAACGTGGCGCACAGCTACGTGATTGCTTCTGGGATTAAATTTAAAGACCTTTGTATTACATCACAAAATTTCAACAAAAAAAGAAGCCAAAAAAAGAAGCCAAAAAAAGAAAACATACAACAGCCGGTGTTCGCTGGTCGTCACCGACCCAACTACTAATCTGCCGGTCGGTAGCTTGTCTATGGGAGAGCGGACGGGATCCCGAATTTTCTACCGCCTATGGTCGTATGTACCAGATTAACAACAGAATAGCCTTATATCTGCCGTGGATAGCAACACCGACTTCGTCATGCCACTGCTCTTTCAGCTTGGCGATGCTCCTCTGTATACACGTGGGCTTATAACAAGGACGAACTTGCGTGTGCGCCAGCCCAAAGACAGCTAATACAACAGGCGCCATCAATCGACCGCCTGTCTTTTTTTTCGGTCCTTTCCCCGATAAATTTCCTTCGCGTCTCTACAC
>NZ_JAELTP010000222.1 GCF_016428915.1 Pandoraea sp. ASV26 | reverse complement strand
ATTCAGAGAAGGCTATGGATGAGATGAGAAACCTTATCACTGTAATGCCCCATTTTGTGCTCAGTATCCTCACAGTCCAAATTTCCTTCCTTGGCAGTTGACCGTTGTAGCAAACGAAGGGGCGGGTTTGTCAACTCACTGTATTTTTTATATAGCGGCTCGGTCGAGTTGGCACTAGGACTGGAATTGGTCCCCAGAAGTATACATATATCAATATGAGCCTCATTGAGTGCGACAAGGAAAGCGTTTTGGTTCATATCTTCACAATTGCGAACAGAGATCCCAAAGGTATCAACCAAGTCATAGAAAAAGACTGGCTTCAATGGGTCCAGTGCTGTCCTGTTGCTGCTATACTTGGAGCGGTGAAGCTCACCAAGCTCATTTGTTGCTGTCTCTGGCATGTGTTCTTTTCTCAGCCAATGGCTTGTAAAGAAGAAAATGAAGGGAACCACATCGCATTCTTTCATTCGGGGTATTGCGCTTTTAATGAACTCGCCCCAATAACTTGAATTATCGTAAACAATGATGGCAGCATGGGGTGGAGGATAACTAGGTTTCCCAACCAGATGCCGTGCAATGCGTATGGCATGGGTAACGTTTCTGTCGATGCCATTGGTGTAGAAATGCACCCCTGTAGCT
>NZ_JAELTP010000221.1 GCF_016428915.1 Pandoraea sp. ASV26 | reverse complement strand
CACCAACGTCTTCCTTGCAGCCGCCCTGATAAAACTTCAACGACAGCCACAATGCCTATCACCAAGGTTCACGCGCGCTCCGTTTACGACTCTCGTGGTAACCCTACCGTCGAGGTCGACCTGGTTACCGAGACCGGCTTGCACCGGGCCATCGTTCCCTCGGGAGCCTCTACCGGTTCGTCCCGATCCCTCCCCTCATCTCTGCCGATGCAAGGCGTAACCGATCTTCACAGGCCAGCACGAAGCTGTTGAGCTTCGCGACGGCGACAAGGCCAAGTGGGGCGGCAAGGGCGTCACCAAGGCCGTTGAGAACGTCAACACAGTCATTGGGCCTGCTCTGATCAAGGAAGGCCTTGACGTCAAGGACCAGTCCAAGGTCGACGAGTTCCTCAATGGCCTCGACGGCAGCGCTAACAAGGGCAAGCTTGGCGCGAACGCCATCCTCGGCGTCTCTCTGGCCATTGCCAAGGCCGGTGCCGCCGAGAAGGTATTTGAACACCTCGTGAAAGGCCACTGACAGACTGCGGCTAACTCGATCTATAGGGCGTTCCCCTGTATGCTCACATCTCTGACCTGGCTGGCACTAAGAAGCCCTATGTCCTCCCCGTTCCTTTCATGAACGTCCTCAACGGAGGGTAAGC
>NZ_JAELTP010000220.1 GCF_016428915.1 Pandoraea sp. ASV26 | reverse complement strand
TTTACACCCAGAGACGTCAAAGGCTGAGGGGGGAGACTGTAGGGGTGCTAAGAACCGGTTTGTAGACGGAGTTGGTTAAACAAATGATTAGACAGTCTTCAGAAGCCGATGACTGTTCCCGTTCCTATAATACGACTGGTTGTGAAGGCGGCTACATACATAGCAATGTAAACAGACGTTTCCTACAAAGTTGTGTGGCTGCAGGAACCAACCTAGCGCAACAACCCCGTAGTCATGTTCGAATTGCTATGCTGCATTAGCACAGCCAGTGAATGGAGAAGTGACGGTACCGCAGTTGCCCGGAAAGCGTCTTGCATTGTGGTGTCCGCATACTCGCCGTTGGTCGACCACTATCCGAGATACCCGATTCCCTTCTCGATCCTTTGTATACTAGTGCATTTCAACGAAATTGTGCCATCTCTATTTTCACAGAGGGATGCTTGTGCGTAATACACCAATCAAAGCAACGACGAGCAAAGCATGACTTGCTACAGACTTTGCTGTCGCAGTGGCCATCACGGCTAGAAGAGGTTAATTAACGCTCAGGATGTTGCGGATTATCAGCGTTCCTCCGCCATACCACTCGAATTATTCACCAAGCCTTTTGATATCTTGCAGAGCTCATTCGAAATCCTCTCGCTC
>NZ_JAELTP010000219.1 GCF_016428915.1 Pandoraea sp. ASV26 | reverse complement strand
CTTCTGTGGTGGTGACGTTGGCTGGATTACTGGTCACTCATACGTCGTCTACGCACCTCTGCTTCTCGGTGTCTCCACCGTCGTCTTTGAGGGCACTCCCGCTTACCCCAACTTCTCCCGCTACTGGGAAATCATCGACAAGCACAAGGTCACTCAGTTCTACGTTGCTCCCACCGCTCTGCGTCTGCTGAAGCGCGCTGGTGATGAGCACGTCAAGGCCGAGATGAAGCACCTTCGTGTCCTTGGTTCCGTCGGTGAGCCCATCGCTGCCGAGGTCTGGAAATGGTACCATGATGTGGTGGGCAAGGACAGGGCCCACGTCGTCGATGTAAGTATTCTGTTTTTGCCTATTGATGCCGAGCGGGTGCTAATAACTTGCGCAGACTTACTGGCAGACGGAAACCGGCTCCAACGTCATAACACCGCTAGCCGGTATTACTCCTACCAAACCTGGCAGTGCTTCTCTGCCTTTCTTCGGAAACGAGCCCGCCATTATCGACCCTGTTTCCGGCGAGGAACTCCCCGGCAACGACGTCGAAGGTGTTTTGGCGTTCAAGCAGCCCTGGCCCAGCATGGCCCGCACCGTGTACGGTGCCCACAAGCGCTACATGGACACTTACTATAACGTGTACAAGGGCTACTA
>NZ_JAELTP010000218.1 GCF_016428915.1 Pandoraea sp. ASV26 | reverse complement strand
GTCTAGAACAACTGAAAAGACACAACAACCACTAAGGAACCACTGCCAAGACCCCTAAAGCTACTCGTACACCACTTACCGATTCACCGGCTGCATGTTCAAAACAACTGGCACGAAATACCAGTTGCCCAATAAATTCACCCCATATCCTACATACTATATTATTAGCGCTGGCATTGCGCTCGCCGCCGCCGCCGCCCCATGTTTTGTGGCCAGAGTTTCTGCTGGCGAGTCGTTGCCCATGTGATGCGACAGTCCGAGACACCCCGTTGCCGTCATTAATGAATGAGACGGAGCTTGGCTTTCCCTTTGCTTTTGGTTGCTCGGTGAAAGCTGAGACGGCACTTTTTTTTTTTTTTTTTTGGAAAGAAAATGAGATTTTCACTGGTACATTAGCTTCTTTAGATTTTGGTTGGCCTGAGCTGTCGTTGAATAGCAAGGTCTACATTCGTTGTAAACTTGATAGACGGACGAAATTGTATACGACATTACAGTACAATGTAACTTTTTATCTTTATGATTGTGGAGAATGTGTACAACTGTATAAACTTGAAAAGACTATATTCGTTACTCAATACAATAATAATTCAAAACTAGAAACTCGTCGTCGGCATCTCCGACATGTGCACCTTGGCTGCACCGTATGGTAT
>NZ_JAELTP010000217.1 GCF_016428915.1 Pandoraea sp. ASV26 | reverse complement strand
CCGATGATGTACGCGTCTTTTCAAAAAGATTTATTACTTCTAATGGGCTCAGAGGCTCTGAGCTTGTTGTTTGGAGGTCCCCGGAGCATAAATCGGGGCTCCGTGAAATGACGAATGCCTGGTTGGAGAGTCTTCATATGGGTGAGACCTATTGGCCGACAGATCCAGCGCATCCGAACTACAACAAACTTCAGTTTTCTGCACACGGGCAAAAGTAGGCATATTCCCATCAATACCGGTACAAAATGACATGGCTGACTTGTACAGGATCAAAGAGCTCGTGGCGCAGTTATTCTTCAAAGTAAATAACAATGCAAGCCAGAACATAAGGTACAAGAGCTTCCATCGCAAGAAACAAGATACAGGTGCCACTCAGTATAAGGGCTCTAGCGATGATCCAATAGAGATAGAGACACCTCAGCAATCTGACTCGCTTGTCCAAAGTAGCGAGCCTACGATTTCATCATCCGTCGAGCAGCACGATCGTTCTACGCCACTCTCCGCTAACGGGCAAGGGGAGCGTATTGTAAGTAGTAACTCACCTTTTGCACAATCGATTGGAGAACGCCTTGCACCAGCAGTCAGTGAGGACTATACGGGGAATTCGAACCCAGAGGGAAGGTCGTTGCAAGTAGGTTGCCTCGTTTCCAAC
>NZ_JAELTP010000021.1 GCF_016428915.1 Pandoraea sp. ASV26 | reverse complement strand
CAGCAGCACGGCAGGCCGGATTTCGCGGCCGGCGAACGGCTGTTGCTGAGCTTTCACGGCGTGCCGCGCCGCACGCTCGATCTGGGCGATCCGTACCACGATCAGTGCGTGAAGACGGCACGCTTGCTGGGCGCCGCGCTCGGTCTTGACGAAACCACCTGCCGTCTCACGTTCCAATCGCGCTTCGGCAAGGCGGAATGGCTTCAGCCGTATACGGCCCCGACGCTCGAAGAACTGGGCCGTGGAGGCACGCCGCGTGTCGACGTGTTCTGCCCCGGGTTCACCTCCGACTGCCTCGAGACGCTCGAAGAAATCAATATGGAAGGGCGGCACGCGTACCTGTCCGCGGGCGGCAAGGCGTTCCACTTCATTCCGTGCCTGAATGGCGCCAGCGCCTGGATTACGGCGCTCGGTGAGATCGCGGCGCGTCACCTGCAAGGCTGGCCGGTGCTCTCGCCGGAGGGCACAGCGCAGGCCTCGGCCGCTGCCGTTGCCTCGACCCGTCAGCGGCAGGTCGCGGCCATGGCCGCCTTTGACGAAGCCAGCGCTGCGGCCGCGGCGGCTGCTGCTGCGACGACGACGACCGAGCAGAGTCAGCCGGGGGCCAGCACGTGACGGTCAAGGTTGACGATTCTCCGCAGGCTGCCACGCGCATCGACAAATGGCTGTGGGCGGCACGCTTCTTCAAGACGCGTTCGCTTGCCACGCAAGCGGTCGACCGTGGCCGGGTGCTCTGCAACGAAGCGCGCGTCAAACCGGCGCGCGACGTGCGCCCGGGCGACATCGTCACGGTGGACAACGGCAGCACGCGCTGGGAAGTGCGTGTGAAGGCCATTGCGGAAGTCCGGGGCTCGGCGCCCGTGGCGCAGTCGTTGTATGACGAGACCGAAGCCAGTATTCGCGCGCGTGCTGACGAGAGTGAGCGCCGACGTCTGTTCCAGGAGCCTGCGGCACAGATGCACGGACGTCCGACAAAACGGGATCGGCGGCGTCTCGGCGGGGTTGGCGAGTAGCCCGCCCGGGTGCCGAGGAATGCCTCTAATTCCGTCGTCAGCGGTGTTTTCAACGCCTGAATGAACGCCGCCGCTGGCGAAACGCTCAGCGGCGGACGTGAGGTGGAGCGAAGTTCAACTGTCCCGCGAAAAGCGAAACAATCCGGGGAACGTCTTCACGCGACAGTGATGCGTCGCGCGCCCGGGGGCGATCAGCGCGAGGGAATTCCGGTATTGGACGAGTGCACCGGCATGCCCGGCATTTCGACAAAATGATTCAGCACGGCCCGCACGCCACCGTATTCGGTGTCGCGCCGCGTGACTGCGCCGGACAAGCAGATCGTAATCGTTACCGTCGTCACCAACGCAAGGATGAAGACAACAGCCAGTGGCAGCTTCATGATGCGCTCCTGAAAGAACACTACGCCGGGCGGGAGGGAGACCGGCGAGCGGCCGGGTCCAGTACGGCACCTCCATCACTGGACCGTAATTCATGTTAGGTCGCAGCAACGGCCGATACAATAGAGGACTCGTAACGCGTGTAACCGGATATTTATCGGCACGCCGCGCGCACCGACATGGCGCACAGAATGCCCGCCAGCTCTTGAAAACGGTGTGACCGCCCCTACTATCCAAAGGGATTTGAACCGATGGCGCATCGTCGTGGTGCGCTGCAAGAACCTTTTGACGACTCAAGCTCATGACTGAACAGCAAAACACCCCCGACCAGCCGATTCCGTCCCAGGCCGAAACGGCCCCGAACGACGCTGCGCTCGCGAACGAAGCGCTGCCCTCGGTCGAGGCGCAACTTCTGGCGGCTCAGGCCGAAGCGGCAAGCCTGCGCGACGACGCGCTGCGCGCTCGCGCCGAGATGGAGAACGTTCGCCGCCGTGCGGAAGAAGAAGTGGCCAAGGCCCGCAAATTCGCCGTGGAGAGCTTCGCGGAGAACCTGCTGCCGGTGATCGACAGCCTGGAAGCCGCCGCCGCCGACCAGAGCGGCGACGTGAGCAAGCTGCAAGAAGGCGTGGCGCTGACCCTGCGCCAGCTCGTCTCGGCGCTCGAGCGCAGCAAGGTGTCGGTGATCGACCCGGCCGGCGCGAAGTTCGATCCGCATCAGCATCAGGCCATCTCGATGGTGCCGGCCGACCAGGAGCCGAACACCGTTGTGGCCGTGCTGCAAAAAGGCTATCTGATTGCCGATCGCGTGTTGCGTCCGGCATTGGTGACTGTCGCAGCAGGCAAGTAAGCGCATTGCCATGACATCATGGCAAGCTTCGGCCTTCTGCTGACGGGAACGATGGGCACGCAAGGCATGGCAGGCCGCTAACGTCAGCAATGGCGGCGCGGCCGGGCAACCGTAAGGATTGGCGATCATGGCAGGTGAGCTTCCCGGCATGGCAGGTGTGGACGGCACGGCATTCGAGGCGTTCTCGATGCAGGCGCTGACGGCCGCCACGTTCGATGACGGGCTGCGTGAGGCAGGGGATGCGCTGGCCGTGGTGTTTTTCTGGGGCGTCGACTGTTTTAACTGTGAAGTCGCCAAGAAGACCATGCTCGCGCATCGCGAGGCCATTGATGCCTTGGGTTTGCGCTGGTTCCATGCCAATGTGTACGCCGACATGGCGCTAGGCAAGCGCTTTGCGTTGCACGGGGTGCCGACGTTTTTCTTCTTCCATGAAGGCAAGAAGCTGGGCCGGGCGACCGGCTGGCATGGCCTGCCCCAGTTCCGGCTGGCGGTGGCCGCCGCCCGCGAGAAAATCGCGGCGGCGGGGGGCAAAACCGGACAGCAAGAGGGGTCTTGAAATGTACCGGGCTGCACCCATATGTCGTGCAGATCAATGAATTGAATGGGCCACGGGCCCGACGGAAATACGCAAAGACGCTAGGAGAAATTCAAATGGGCAAAATTATCGGTATTGACTTGGGCACCACGAACTCGTGCGTGGCCGTCATGGAAGGCAATCAGGTCAAGATCATCGAAAACGCGGAAGGTGCCCGCACCACGCCGTCGATCATCGCCTACATGGACGATGGCGAGATTCTGGTCGGCGCACCGGCCAAGCGCCAGGCGGTGACCAACCCGAAGAACACGCTGTACGCTGTCAAGCGCCTGATCGGGCGCCGCTTCGAAGAAAAAGAAGTGCAGAAGGACATCGCCCTGATGCCGTACAAGATCGTCAAGGCCGATAACGGCGACGCCTGGGTGGAAGCGCGCGACCAGAAGCTGGCCCCGCCGCAGATTTCCGCTGAAGTGCTGCGCAAGATGAAGAAGACCGCCGAGGACTACCTGGGCGAGCCGGTCACGGAAGCCGTGATTACGGTGCCGGCGTACTTCAACGACAGCCAGCGTCAGGCAACCAAGGACGCAGGCCGCATCGCCGGTCTGGAAGTCAAGCGCATCATCAACGAGCCGACCGCCGCCGCACTGGCATTCGGTCTGGACAAGAAGGAAGGCGGCGACCGCAAGATCGCGGTGTATGACCTGGGTGGCGGCACGTTCGACATCTCGATCATCGAAATCGCGGATGTGGACGGTGAGCACCAGTTCGAAGTGCTGTCGACCAACGGCGACACGTTCCTCGGCGGCGAAGACTTCGACCAGCGCATCATCGACTACATCATTGGCGAGTTCAAGAAGGAACAAGGCGTCGATCTGTCGAAGGACGTGCTCGCGCTGCAACGCCTGAAGGAAGCGGCGGAAAAGGCCAAGATCGAACTGTCGTCGAGCCAGCAGACCGAAATCAACCTGCCGTACATCACGGCTGACGCTTCCGGTCCGAAGCACTTGAACCTGAAGATCACGCGCGCCAAGCTCGAAGCGCTGGTCGAAGAGCTGATCGAACGCACGATCGAGCCCTGCCGCATGGCTATCAAGGATGCCGGCGTGAAGGTGAGCGACATCGACGACGTGATTCTGGTCGGCGGTATGACCCGCATGCCGAAGGTGCAGGAGAAGGTCAAGGAGTTCTTCGGCAAGGAACCGCGCAAGGACGTGAACCCGGATGAAGCCGTGGCCGCAGGTGCCTCGATTCAGGGTTCGGTGCTCTCGGGCGACCGCAAGGACGTGCTGCTGCTCGACGTGACCCCGCTCTCGCTCGGTATCGAAACGCTGGGCGGCGTGATGACGAAGATGATCGCGAAGAACACCACGATCCCGACGAAGCACTCGCAAGTGTTCTCGACGGCCGACGACAACCAGCCGGCCGTGACGATCAAGGTGTATCAGGGTGAGCGCGAGATGGCCGCCGGCAACAAGTCGCTCGGCGAGTTCAACCTCGAAGGCATTCCGCCCGCCCCGCGTGGCACGCCGCAGATCGAAGTGACCTTCGACATCGACGCCAACGGTATTCTGCACGTGGGCGCCAAGGACAAGGCAACGGGCAAGGAAAACAAGATTGTCATCAAGGCGAACTCGGGCCTGTCGGACGCCGAGATCGAGCAAATGGTGAAGGACGCCGAACTCAACGCGGACGAAGACAAGAAGGCGCGCGAGCTGGCCGATTCCCGTAATCAGGGCGACGCACTGGTGCACAGCACCCGCAAGGCGCTGACCGAGTACGGCGACAAGCTCGAGGCTTCGGAGAAGGAAGCGATCGAGTCGGCCATCACGGCACTGGAAGGCGCACTGCGCGGTTCGGACAAGGCCGACATCGATGCCAAGGTCGAAGCGCTGGGCACTGCCAGCCAGAAGCTCGGTGAGAAGATGTACGCCGACATGCAGGCGCAAGCCGGTGCTGCGGGTGCCGCAGGTGCCGAGCAAGGCAAGCCGCATGACGATAACGTTGTCGATGCCGAAGTGAAAGAAGTCAACGACAAGAAGTAAGGTGTGCATGGCGCGCGGCGCACACCGATGTGCGCCGCGTGTAGGCCGGGTATCGAGGTTCTCTGCAAAGGGAGTTTCGACCCGGCTTTTTGCCTGATGGCGACATGCGCCAACATTGGAAAGACTTATGGCCAAACGTGATTACTACGAAGTCCTTGGCGTTGCCAAGAACGCCACCGACGATGAAATCAAGAAGGCGTATCGCAAGCTGGCGATGAAGTACCATCCGGACCGCAATCCGGACAGCAAGGACGCCGAAGAGAAGTTCAAGGAAGTCAAAGAGGCTTACGAGATGCTCTCCGAGCCGGAGAAGCGCGCTGCGTACGACCAATACGGTCACGCGGGCGTCGACCCGAACATGGGTGGCTTCGGCGGTGCCGGCGGTCAGGGCTTCGGCGGCTTCGCAGACGCGTTCGGCGATATTTTCGGCGACATCTTCGGTCAGGGCGGCCCGGGTGGCGGCCGTGGTGGCCGGGCTGGCCCGCAGGTGTATCGCGGCGCGGATCTTCGCTACAACATGGAGATCACGCTCGAGCAGGCAGCGAACGGCTTCGACACGCAGATTCGTGTGCCGACCTGGGAATCGTGCGAGGTCTGCCACGGCAACGGCGCGAAGCCGGGCACGAAGCCCGAGACCTGCCCGACCTGTAACGGTTCGGGTTCGGTGCGCATGTCGCAGGGCTTCTTCAGCATTCAGCAGACCTGCCCGAAGTGCCACGGCACCGGCTCGTACATTCCCGAGCCCTGCACGAACTGCCACGGCTCGGGCAAGATCAAGAAGACCAAGACGCTGGAGATCAAGATCCCGGCGGGTATCGAAGACGGCATGCGCATCCGTTCGTCCGGCAACGGCGAGCCGGGGGTGAACGGCGGTCCGGCGGGCGACCTGTATGTGGAAATCCACATCAAGCCGCACAACGTGTTCGAGCGCGACGGCGACGATCTGCATTGCCAGATGCCGATTTCGTACGCGACGGCAGCGCTCGGCGGCGACATCGACGCGCCGACCCTGCACGGCAAGGCGACCTTCGCCGTGCCCGAAGGCACGCAGACGGGCAAAACGTTCCGCCTGCGCGGCAAGGGCATCAAGGGCTTGCGCGCGAGCTATCCGGGCGATCTGTACGTGCATGTGCAGGTGGAAACCCCGGTCAAGCTCAACGACGAGCAAAAGCAAATGTTGCGTGACTTCGACGCATCCCTCAAGGAAGGCGGCGCTCGCCACAGCCCGCAGTCCAAGAGCTGGTTCGATCGCGTGAAGCAGTTCTTCGAGTAATTCCATGCAAAGTGAAGCGCCCTTGGCCGCCTTCGCGCTGTTGGACGACAGCGCGGATCCGGCCGGCGGGGCGCGTCTGTATACCGGGCTCGTACGCGAGGTGACTTGCGACGAGCCCGGTGTGCTTTCCGACGCGCTTCGCGAAGTGGAAGATGCCACGCGTCACGGGTTGCATGCCGTGCTGCTGGCCGATTATGAGTTCGGTGTGCGTCTGGGCGGCGTGCAGACACTGGCGTCGCGTCGCGCGCCGGGACAGTTTCGCGCGCTGTTGTTCCGCGAGTTGCAGCAGCTCGACGCCACGCAGACACAGGTGTGGCTGTCGCGGCAGGAATCGACGTATGGGGGCGATGGCGGCGAGGCTGTCGTGCCAGCCATTGGCGGCAGCGACGAGATTCGCCCGCCCGGCGTTGCGGGGGTCGCGGCGCTGCAAAGTGACGTCAGCGACGCCGCCTTCGACGACGCCATCGCCCGCATCCACGAGTGGCTCGCTCAGGGCGAGTGCTACCAGATCAACTACACGTACCGGCTGCATTTCGACGCGTTCGGCTCGCCCGTGGCGCTGTATCGCCGGTTGCGTGCACGTCAGCCGGTGCCCTACGGGGCGCTCGTCGTGTTGCCGGGGGGGCAGGGGGTGCCCGGGCGCGCGATTCTCTCGCTCTCGCCTGAACTGTTCCTGCGCCATTCGCGTGGTCAGATCGAAGCGCGGCCGATGAAAGGCACGGCACCCGCTTGCGGCGACGCGTCGGAGGATGCCAGGCGCAGCGCAGCGCTGGCCGCCGACGAGAAGAATCGCGCCGAAAATCTGATGATCGTCGATTTGCTGCGCAACGATCTGGGGCGCATCGCCACGTCGGGTTCGGTCAAAGTGCCGAAGCTCTTCGAAGTGACGCGCTTCGCGAGCGTATTGCAGATGACGTCGACGGTGACGGCCACCCTGCCGCAGGCGACATCGTTTGCCGAGGTCCTGCGCGCGCTGTATCCCTGCGGCTCGATCACTGGCGCGCCGAAGCATCGCACGATGCAACTGATCGGCGAGCTCGAAGCGTCGCCGCGCGGGCTGTACACGGGCGCCATCGGCTGGCTCGACGCGCGCGAAGACGACCCGCAAGCCCTCGGCGACTTCTGCCTGTCCGTTGCCATCCGAACGCTGGAACTCGAAGCGCCTGATGCCAGTGGCTTGCGGCGCGGCAGACTTGGCGTCGGTGCCGGGATCGTGCTCGACAGCAAAGCGCAGGAAGAACGCGAAGAGTGCAAGCTCAAGGCGCGTTTTCTGAGCGCGCTCGATCCGGGCTTCGAACTTTTCGAGACGATGCAGGCGACGCGAGGAAGCGGCGTGGCGCATATCGATCGACATCTCGCGCGACTGGAGGCATCGGCCAGGTATTTCGGCTTCCGTTTTGACGGCGCTGCACTACGAGCGCAGCTCGACGCCGTGATCGAAACGCTCGTTGAAGATACCGTTCACCGTGTTCGTCTCGCCCTCTCCCACGATGGCACGGCGGCCATCACACATGCGGTGCTCACGCCGCTACCGGGCAGAACGGTGACGGTGATGCTCGCGCCAGAGGCAAACGCCACACGTGCCTCAGATCTGTTTCTGCGGCACAAGACGACCGTGCGTGCGCGCTACGATGCCGCCTGGCGCGCCGCGCAGGCGCAGGGTGCCTTCGACATGCTGTTCTTCAACGAGCGGGGCGAGTTGACCGAAGGCGGGCGCAGCAATGTGTTCGTCAAGCGCAACGGTATCTGGATGACGCCACCGTTGTTGTCCGGCGTGTTGCCGGGGGTGATGCGCAGCGTGATGCTGGCCGACCCGGCATGGGCCGCGGTAGAAAACGTGCTCACGCGCGAGGATCTGCTGAGTGCCCAGGCGATCGTCGTGTGTAACGCGCTGCGCGGCGCACTGCCCGCGAAACTGGTGACTGCCTCAGGCCAGTGAGCCGAGTCGTGCGCGAGCGCCAGTAGCCCCTCCCGGCGGTCAACCATGCAATGTGGTTTATGGATGAGATCACCCCGAGATCGCGGATCCATCAATTGGGAAAATTCTTAATAGTCCTTCTCTATTCCCCGCTTACTGCGGGGTGTCTCGCTCATTCCCGCGTCGCCTGACGTTGCCCGAACTCCCGTGTCTTGCCGATGATTGCGGCGAGGGAGCTTTGATTCAGGCGTAGTTCCAGTCGTGGAAGTCGACCTCTGTTGAGCGTCATTCGGTGACGAATCGGCCAGTGCGTGCTTGCTGTTATCGCGCAGAATTGTTCGAGCCGGCATCCGATGTTTATTTGACTCAAGGAGTGAGAAAACATGAACGAGAACGATCTGGAACTGCAACTTAACGAAGACCAGATTCGCCATATTCAGGCGATGACCGGGCAGCGTATCGGGGCGATTCGGGTGGTATCGAATTTCCCGGGCCTTCAAGGGATTCAGGGTGTGCAGGGCGTGCAAGGTGCCCAAGGTGCCCAAGGCATGCAGGGAAATCAGCATGCGCAGGGTTTGCAAGGCCCGCAGGGCTTGCAGGGCGTTCAGGGCATGCAGGGTGCTCAGGGTCTGCAAGGACCTCAAGGCATGCAGGGCATGCAGGGCATGCAAGGGCCGCAGGGACATCAATACGCACAAGGTTTGCAAGGTCCGCAAGGCATGCAAAGCGCTCAGGGTCTGCAAGGGCCGCAAGGTATGCAGGGCATGCACGGGCCGCAGGGACATCAATACGCACAAGGTTTGCAAGGTCCGCAAGGCATGCAAAGCGCTCAGGGTCTGCAAGGGCCGCAAGGCATGCAGGGCATGCAAGGGCCGCAGGGACATCAGTACGCGCAAGGTTTGCAAGGTCCGCAAGGTATGCAGAGTGCGCAGGGGCTGCAAGGACCGCAAGGCATGCAGGGTATGCAAGGACCGCAGGGACATCAATACGCGCAAGGTTTGCAAGGCCCTCAAGGCATGCAGAGTGCGCAGGGTCTGCAAGGACCGCAAGGCATGCAGGGTATGCAAGGACCGCAGGGACATCAATACGCACAAGGCTTGCAAGGTCCGCAAGGCATGCAGAGCGCACAGGGTCTGCAAGGACCGCAAGGTATGCAGGGCATGCAAGGACCGCAGGGACATCAATACGCACAAGGTTTGCAAGGTCCGCAAGGCATGCAGAGTGCACAGGGTCTGCAAGGACCGCAAGGTATGCAGGGCATGCAAGGACCGCAGGGACATCAATACGCACAAGGTTTGCAAGGTCCGCAAGGCATGCAGAGTGCACAGGGTCTGCAAGGACCTCAAGGCATGCAGGGCATGCAAGGGCCGCAGGGGTATCAACACGCTCAAGGTGTGCAAGGCCCGCAAGGCATGCAAGGGGTTCAGGGCGTACAGGGCGTTCAGGGCATGCAAGGACCGCAGGGACCGCAAGGACCTCAAGGCGTTCAAGGTCCGGAACAGGCGCAAGGAATTCAAGGCGCCCAAGGGCTGCACTGATCGCGATGCCGATGTCTACGACACGAGAGTGGGCAGAGAACTTGCGCTCTCGTGTTCGTTGACGAACCGTGCGGCTCGGTAGCCGTTTCGCCGAGCCGCGAATCCCTGATGAGATATCGCTTTCGATAGCTCACATTGGAGTTGCGATGATGTCGTCAACCCTCATGAACTTGTCGGCGGAACAACGTGCGAAGCTGTTCGATGCCACTGGTGCGCCGTTGCGCAGACTCCGTGTCGATGCCGTCAGCGGGACTGCGCAGGCGATCGATCGCTACTGCCAGCGGTGTCTGCTCACTGAAGACTTGCCCGGGGTTCATATCGCGCCGGACGGCATCTGTGATGCCTGTCATGCCTTCGCTGCGGAATCCGCACGCGGCGATTACACGCAGCGCAAACTGCTCGACGTGGTCGCCGCATGCCGCGGCACGGGCACGCCGGATTGCGTGCTGGCGTTCTCGGGGGGAAAGGACAGCGCCCTCACTTTGCTGCTTGCCGTGAAGGAACTGGACTTGCATCCCATTGCTGTGCTCGTCGATAACGGGTTCATTCCCGACGAAGTCAAAGACAACGCGTCGGCGTTCTGTGCCCGCTTCGGCGTGTCGCTGGTGATCGAAAAGATCGATATTCGCGGCATTGCCCGCGAGTCGCTTCAATCCGCCTCGGGGCGTATCCCTTGCTCATCATGCATCAGTGGTGTTTTTGCCGCGATGGCCAAGACCTGCCGGGCGCTCAATCTGCGCCTCATCCTCAGCGGTCATCGATTTCCGCCACTTGCCTATCCCGTGAGCGGCTTCACGAAGCGCGAAACGGACAACGGCTTCATCTGCGCGTCGCCGCTCCTGGCCAGAAAGCTCACCGAGGCCGAGCAAATGCAATGGATCCGCGATGCGGGCTGGAAGCCTGTGTCGATGGCGGGCAACACATCGAACTGCAAACTGATCGGTGTGGTGGAGCAGCATCTCTACGATGTACAGGGTTTCAATCCGCATATCTACGAAGTCTCGAAGGAGATTCGAGCCGGCTTCTACGACCGTAAGGCGGGTTTCGACAAAGTGGATCGTCCGGAGATTACGCCGGAGCATCAGCAGTGGGTTCTTGACCGGCTGCGGCCCGATACCCCCGAGGTCTCTGATAAAGCAGAGTGAGTCATATGCACGATTCCATCATCGTTACCGACAACTTCTATCACGACCCGGACGATGTCCGAACGTTTGCACTGCATCAGGCGTTCACGGTAAAGGGCAACTATCCCGGCGCTCGCACCGGGCCGTTCCTGCATGACGGTGTGAAGGACGCCATCCAGAATATCGTCAAGTCACCGATCACGTATTGGCCGCCGAACACCTACAACGGTGCGTTTCAATACAGCGTCAAGCACGACATGACGTGGGTGCATGCGGATCACACCACGGTATGGTCGGGCGTTGTCTATCTGACGCCTGACGCACCGCCCCAGGCCGGCACGGCGTTCTTCCAGCACAAAGAAACCGGTTTCGATCTCTACCCCGACGACGAACGGCAGCGCAAATGTTGCGATGCCGACGCCACCGCCTGGGAGCGTTGGACGATGACCGACCGGATCGCAAACCGCTTCAATCGCCTGATCCTGTTTCGCGGTCGCCGCTTTCACGCGAGTCAGGGACACTTCGGCGATTGCAAGGAGAACGGCCGCCTGTTCCAGACATTCTTTTTCAACACGCAGTTCTAATGAGTATCTTCTTACCTGAAGGGGGGCAATGAGATGGCAGCTTCGGAACTGTTTTTCCCGGTGGGCTCGCTCGGTCTGAGCAAGGAGCAATCAGCGAAGATCAAGACGGCGTTCGGCCATGAGGTCGATAGCGTGCCGCTGTACCGCGTGGTGCCGGTGTCGTCTGGCGATCGCTTCGTGCCGCTCGCTGACGTGCCGGGGTTGCCGGGCATTCTCGTGCACTACGGCGACGCGAACCACGGCGACGCGACGGCATCGACCGGCGCCAATATCATTGCTTCGGTGATTTCGGAGATGAAACGGGGCGCCGACGATTCGGCGGTGTTCGCCGCGCACACGAAGCTGATGGCGCCGCATCCGGACGAGAGTGCTGCCGCCAAGGCGCGCCCGCCGGCGGCCGGCAAAGCGAAGTGAATTGACGAGTTCGTCTCGATGACCGAGCGCGGTGACAAGGGGGGCGATGTCGCGTCAGGGGATGCAGGCGATCTTCTGGTGATGGTCAAGGTTGCCGAGCGTTGCAATATCGACTGCGACTATTGCTACATGTACCAAGGGGTCGATCAGGGATGGCGGCAGCGTCCAAAATTCCTGAGCGCGTCGCACCTCGATCAGTTGGTCGAGCGTCTGATCGAGCATCGCAGTGCATTTCCATCGGCGCGAATGACGTTGGAGATTCACGGGGGCGAACCGCTATTGCTCGGCAAACAGCGCACAGCCCGCTTCTTCAAGCACTTGCGCGATCGTTTGAACGAAGCTGAGCTGGCCATCGTGACGCAAAGCAACGGTGTGTTGATCGACACGTCATGGCTTGACCTGTATGCCGAGTTTGGCGCGACGCTCGGCATCAGTTGCGATGGCCCGCCAGCGATGCATGATCGGCATCGTTACGATTTCGCGAAACAGGGAACGGGCGCGCGCGTCGAGCAGGCCATTCGCCTGTGCCTGTCCTACCCGCAATCGAGGCGTGTGTTCAACGGCGTGCTGGCGGTGATCGACCCCAACAACGATCCGGCGCGAATTCTCTCCTACTTCCGTGCGTTGGGGCTGAGCGACGTCGACTTCCTGTTGCCGGATGCCAATTTTGCCGCACCTCCCCGGCACATTCAGGCGTACACCCACGCGCGTTTGCTGGATTTCCTGTGTCGAGGATTCGATGCGTGGCTCGCGATCGACGATCCTGACTTCCACGTGCGCATCTTCGAGACGTTCATCCGCGGCGTGCTCGGCCGTCATTCCGAACTCGATGCATTTGGTGGTGCGCTGGCGCCGATTGCCGTGGTGGAGAGTGACGGCAGCTATCGGTTGCTCGACGTGCTCTCCATTTGCAAGACAGATGCCAGCCATACCGGATTGGGTCTTGAGACGCACAAGCTTCAGGACTTCGTCGACCTCGCGCGCACGCGCTATCCGGAGGTGCACGCCGCGTGTCGCCAATGCGAGGCGTTCATCGCATGCGGTGGCGGGTATGTCGCCCATCGCTTCGACGGCGAGAGTTACGACAACCCCAGCTACTATTGCCATGCGTTAGTCGGGTTCTATCGACATGTCCGTGCGTGCGTGAATCGAGTCTCGATGGCCACGCCGGCTGGCTAAGCGGGTGCGGGTCAGGTGTCGTGCGCGGCGTGGCGTGCGGGCTATCGACCTGTCTTTCTCTGTGCAGCGGCGCAATATCACGCCGCTGCTTCGCCTTCTCCTCAGCTTCCCTGACGCGCGGCCATTTGCGGCACGAACAGATCGCTCCACTTCGCCGGACGCGTCTTGATCGTGCCCGCACGCCCCATGAACTCGACGTACTGCATCAGGCCGTTGGGCGTCGTGGTGAATTGCAGACCCGGGTCCGCGATCATCTGCTCGATTTCGGCTTGCGGCAGATTCATCTTCGACACGCGCAGGAACGTCTTCGCCGCGCCCACGTGATCCTTCGCGATGTAGGTGGCGGCCTCTTCCTGTGCGTCCAGAATCGCCTGCACCAGCTTCGGATTCTGCACCGTGAACTGCTTGGGCGCGAACACCACGTCGATGGTGATGTTGCCGAGCACGTCGGTCGAATTCAGCACGCGCTTGATGCGCGGGTCCTTCAGTTCCTGATACGAGAACGGCGGCGAGGTGAAGTGCGCGGTGATTTCCGTCTTGCCCGAGAGCAGGGCGCTGAGCGCTTCCGGATGACTCAGGCTGACCGTTTGCGGATCGAGCTTCGCGTAATTCTCGATGCCGAACGTCTTGGCCACGGCCATTTGCAGCAGCACGGCGGAGAGCGACGTCTTGATACCCGGAATCGCGATCTTGTCCTTCGGCGTGAAGTCCTTGAGCGACTTGATGTTCGGGTTGTTCGTGTTGAGCCAGAGCGGGCCGGTCGACAGCGCCGACAGACCGATCACTTCCGAGCGCGGAATGCCGTGCGCTTTCGACCACAGCGTGACGAAGCCCGGTGCACCCGTGCCTGCCACGTCGAGATTGCCGGCGAGCATCGCGTCATTGATCACGTTGCCGCCGTCGAGAATCGTCCACGTCGTTTTCACATCGCCGAGTCCCAGCGCCTTCGCATGCTTCTCGACGAGATGCTGATCGCGCATGACCATCAGCGGCAGATAGAGAATGCCGTAGCCATGCGAGAGTCGCACGGTGTTGGCTTCTGCGTGGGCGGTGTTGCCGAGCGTGGTGAGCGCCGTGGTGGCGGCAAGCGCGAGTGCGCTTGCCCAGCGAGTGAAGTTGGCGAAAGGGCGTCGGTTCATGGTGTTGTCGTCTCCGGATAGTTTGAATTATTCATGCCCCCGAAGGGGCGTCAATCAGACACAGCCGCAAATTTGCGCATCACTGCTGCATGCCCCAGCGATGCAGCGTGCGTTTCTCGATACGGGCGAACAGCAGGTTCTCGACGGCCAGCCCGATCAGAATCACGAAGAACAGCCCGGCGAAGACGTTGGCCGTCTCCAGCGAATTGCGGTTCTCGAAGATGTACCAGCCAAGGCCGCCCGAGCCCGAGGACACACCGAACACGAGTTCTGCCGCAATCAGCGTGCGCCACGCGAACGCCCAACCCACCTTCAGACCGGTGAGAATGCTCGGAAACGCGGCCGGAATGAGCACGTGCTGCACCAGCGCGAAGCGCTTGAGCCCGTAGTTCTGACCGACCATGCGCAGCGTCTTCGACACGCCCCGAAAGCCGCTGTGCGTGTTGATGGCCACGGCCCACAGCACCGAGTGCACGAGCACGAAGATCACGCTGCCGTTGCCGAGCCCGAACCAGATCAGCGCGAGCGGCAGCAGCGCGATGGCGGGCAGCGGGTTGAACATGGCGGTGAGCGTCTCGAGCAGGTCGTTGCCGATCTTCGAGCTGATGGCCACGGTGGTGAGCACCGCGGCGAGGGCGATACCGATGCCGTAGCCCACGAGCAACGTCTTGAGCGAGACCGCGGCGCGCAGCAGCAACACACCGCTGGTCAGGCCGCTTGCAAACGCGCTGACGGTGTCGGTGAAGCTGGGAAAGAGCAGGGCGTTGTCGAGCCAGCGGCCGTAGATTTCCCAGATGATGGCGAGCACGCACAGGATGACGGTCTTGCGCAGCCAGCTCAGGCGATAGAGCGTTTCAAACGTCGAGAGCGGGCGCTGGATCGACGAGAGCTCTGCCGGCGTGGGTTCGAGCACGAATTCCGGCCGGTACACCGGTTCGATGGGCGCTTGCACGCTCGACGGCGTGTGTTGCGAGGCGATGGCGTTCATGGACGTCTCCTCAGTGTGCCGCGAACAGCAGTTGATCGATGCGCGTCTCGAGCGCGCTCTGGTGCGCCGTGCCGAGCTGGTCGGGCGCGATGCTGTTGAGCTCGGCCTTGACCTGACCGGGGTGCGGCGAGAGCAGCAGAATGCGCGTGCCGATGCGGATCGCTTCGTCGATGCCGTGCGTGACGAACAGCACCGTGAAGCGCGTGTCGTCCCACAGGCGCAGCAGTTCGTCCTGCATCTTGCGGCGGGTGAGGGCGTCGAGGGCGGCGAAGGGCTCGTCCATGAGCAGGACGTCGGGCTCCATCGCCATGCCGCGCGCGATGGAAACGCGTTGCTTCATACCGCCAGAGAGCGTGTGCGGATAGCTGTCGATGAACTTCGCCAGACCGACTTTCTCGATGTAGTGCGCCGCGCGCTCGGCGGCGTCACGAGGCTTCAGACGGCCGCTCGCGGTGAGCGCGAACTCCACGTTCTGGCGCACGGTCTTCCACGGCAGCAGTTGATCGAACTCCTGGAACACCATCATGCGATCGGGGCCCGGCTCGGTAATCGTGCGGCCCTTAAGGCGAATTTCGCCCTGTACTGGCGGCAGATAACCGCCAATGGCCTTGAGCAATGTCGACTTGCCGCAGCCGGACGGGCCAAGCAGCACGAACCGGTCGCCCGGATAGACGCTGAAGCTCACTTGCTGCGCGGCGGTGACGAGGTAATCGTCGGTCTTGTATTGCAGCGTGACGCGGTCGATTTCGAGCAATGGCGGCACCGCGGGCGCAATTGTCCCGGCGGCGCCCGCAAGGGGGGCGTGATGCATTGCGTGTCTCCTGAGGGATGCTTTTATAATCGGCTCCGATACTAAGCAGCGAAGCTGTAACGAAGCTGACACGCCGGGCAGGGAACCCCGGAATTCAGGGGAAACACCGAGGAAGCGGCTGACGGGGCTAACGATTTCCGAGAGAATCGCGCTCATACGCCGGGTAGTGGCCGCGAAGTTCATGGCGGCATTGGCGCCCGGGGTGCGCTTCTCGCGCCAAGCGACAAGAACAAAGGAGACTCAGGAACCATGCGCATCATGCTGGTGGAAGATACCGCCGATGTCGCCGAAGCGATTGCCACCCAGTTGCGCAAGCTGGGCCATGCGCTCGATTGCGAGTCGGACGGCGCGGCCGCCGCGGCGCGCATCGGCGACGATTACGACTTGCTGATCCTCGACGTCATGCTGCCGCATGTGGACGGCTTCGAGTTGCTCAAGCGCGTGCGTGAGCGCGGCTTGTCCACGCGCGTGCTGATGCTCACCGCATGCGCGGAGATCGAAGAGCGGGTGCGTGCCCTCGATCTCGGCGCAGACGATTACCTCACCAAACCCTTCGACTTTCGCGAGCTGGAAGCGCGCGTGCGAGCGCTCATGCGCCGCACGGGGCAGGACGCCACGAACCGGCTGACGTGCGCTAACCTCTCGCTGGATCGCAAGAGTCGTGGCGTTGAGATCGACGGGCTAGCGATCGAACTCACACGACGCGAAGTGACGCTGCTCGAAATTCTTGCGGCGCGTCCGGGACGCATCTTCGGCAAGGACGAACTCATGGACCGTCTGTACGGCGATGAACCCGCACCGAACGCGAACGCCATCGAGCAGTATGTCGCGCGTCTGCGCAAGAAGCTCGCGGCGGCGCAATTCCAGATTCGCACGTTGCGCGGACTGGGCTATCAACTCGTGCTGTCATGATCGTTCCCGGCCGGTCTCTATACCTGCGGCTGGTCGTGCGCATGGGCGCGGTACTCGCGTTCGCCGTGGTGGCCGTGCTGCTCGGCATCTGGTTCTCGACGCGCTCGGCCGTCGACCGCGCGTATGACCGCTGGCTGCTCGGCAGTGCGCTGCAAGTGGCCGAGAACACGTGGTATCAGAACGGCGAGGTGAACGTCGACGTGCCGCTCGCGGCCTTCTCCGCGCTCGCACCGGGCGATCAGATCTTCTATACCGTGCTCGATCCGAATGGCCGTTCGGTGGCGGGGGATTCGGAGTTCCGTCCGGCCATTGCGTGGGACAAGCTGGCCGATGGCCCTGTCGTGGTCGATGGCACCTATCAGGAGATGCCGGTGCGCATCGCCATCGTCGGACGCCGCATGCCGGTGGCCGCCGCCCATCCGTGGGCGGTGGTGGCGTTGGCGCACACCCAGAACGCCCGGATACGATTCACGCGCGGATTGTCGGACAACACGCTGCTCATCACCATCGCGACGGGGATGTTGACGATGCTCGCCGCACTGTGGACGCTGCGTCAGGCGCTCTTGCCGCTCAAGCAGATCGAGGCGGCGATTCGGGCGCGCGACTCGAACGACCTCGTGCCGCTGGCGGTGACTGCGCCGGCCGAGACGCTGGCGCTCGTCGGGGCGATCAACGACTTCATGCAACGGCTGGCGACCTCGCGCGCGCTGATGCGTCGTGTGATCGGCGACGCGGCCCATCAACTGCGCACGCCGGTCACGGCGCTCACGGCGCAAGCGGAAATGCTCACGCAGACGCAGGACGAGGCGGCGCGCCAGACGCATATCGCCCGCATTCAGAAGCAGGCCCGCGGGCTGGGCGGACTCATCCACCAGTTGATCAATCACGCGATGGTGCAGCACCGGGCCGACAGCGTGGCGCCGGTGCCCGTCGATCTGAACGAGCTATTGCAGACGGCCATGCGCGAGACGCTCTCGTATGCCTCGCGAGACATCGATGTTGCGCTTCAGGCACCGCACACGCCGTGCATGATCCTCGGCGATCCGCTAAGTCTGCGCGAAGCGATCAAGAACGTCTTGGTCAATGCGATGGCCTACGGCGCACCGCATCGGCTTCACGTCGACGTGACGAGTGCGAACGATGAGTGGCGCCTGCGATTCTTCGACGATGGTCCGGGCATTCCGGAAGCGGAATGGCAGCGCGTGCGCACGCCGTTTTCCTCTCGTGCGGATGGCCGCGAAGGCGCGAGTCTCGGGCTGGCGATGGTGGCCGAAGTGATGCACGCCCACGGCGGGCAAATGACCTTCGAACATGTGGGCGGCGAAGGCTTTGCGGTGGTGTTGACGTTGCCGAAGGCGGCATAAAAAAAGCGGTTCGTCTCCGAACCGCTTCTTTATCACCACACGGCGTTCACGCCAACGCTCAGAAGGAATGCTCTTGCGTCGGGAACGTGCCGTGCTTCACCGCTTGCACGTAGGCTTCGATGGCCGCCGCGATGCTCGGCTGGCCGTCCATGAAGTTCATCGAGAACTTCGGCGACTTGCCGGGGAACACGCCGAGCATGTCTTGCAGCACGAGCACCTGCCCGTCGCAGTCAGGGCCGGCACCGATACCGATGGTCGGCATCGTCGGCAATTCCGGCGTCACGCGCGACGCCAGCGCAGCCGGAATGGCTTCGAGCACGACCAACTGTGCGCCGGCCGCTTGCAGCGCAAGGGCGTCGTCGAGCAGGCGCGCCTGTGCAGCCTCTTCCCGCGCCTGCACCTTGAAGCCGCCGAACGCGTGCACCGATTGCGGCGTGAGCCCCAGATGTGCGCACACCGGAATGCTGCGCTCGACCAGGAAACGCACCGTCTCGGCGAGCCACGCACCGCCTTCGATCTTCACCATTTGCGCACCGGCCTGCATCACGGCCACGGCGCTCTGATACGCCTGTTCCTTCGTGCCATACGTGCCGAACGGCAGATCGGCCAGTACCACGGCCTTGCTGACGCTGCGCGCCACGCACTCGGTGTGATAGCAGATGTCGCGCAAGGTGACGGGCAGCGTCGTGCGCTGGCCCTGAATCACGTTGCCCAGCGAGTCGCCAATGAGAATGGCATCCACGCCCACGCGGTCGAGCAGCGCGGCAAAACTTGCGTCGTAAGCGGTGAGCATGGCGATCTTCTCGCCACGTTCGCGCATCTGGGCCAGTCCGGGAACGGTCACGGCCTTGCGGTTGGATTCTTGCAGATAACTCATGTCAGCCTCGGTTCATGAGGTTTCGCTGGCGCGACGGGCGCGTCGGGCGCCATTGGCGAATAGGGAGACGCTCAGGGGCGAGCGCCCTTGACGAAGACTTCCTTGCGCCCGCGCATCTGATCGATGCGCTCGACCAGCAGGGCGAAGTCGCTGTCGTTGTGCGCCGGGTCGAATTGTTCCGTGTCGACAGTCAATACCGGCGCAGCGGCGTAATGATAGAAGAATTCGCCGTAGATGTCGCACAGCGCGCGAAGATAGGTGTCCGGAATTTGCTGCTCCATCGGAATCGCACGCTTCTGAATGCGCGCGAACAGCGTCTCGGGACTCGCTTGCAGATGAATCACCAGATCCGGCGCCCGATGCGCTCGCTCGATATGCGCCACGAGCTTGCGGTACAACTCGAGCTCGTCGGCGGTGAGCGTGAGCCGTGCAAACAGGGCGTCCTTCTCGGGAAGGAAGTCGGTGAAGATCGGCTTGCCGTCGATATCGCGTTTCGCGATTTCCGTCGCTTCGTCCACACGTTGCAGACAGAAGGACAACTGCGCAGGCAGCGCGTAACGCGCACTGTCGCGATAGAAACGTTCGAGAAAGGGATTGAGCGCAGGTTGCTCGAGCATCAGATCGGCACCGGCGGCATCGGCGAGGCGCCGCGCGAGCGACGTCTTGCCTACCCCGATGGGGCCCTCGACGGCCAGATAGCGCAAACGCCCGAGGACGGGCGATCTCATGACGCGTAGGCGCGCTTCGTCGGGCAGCAGCACTGCGCGACGCGTTCGATGCGCTGGTCGGCGACGTCGTCGAGCAGGGCACTCACGCGCCCTGCGCCGGGAATTTCAAGTTCGGGTGCGAGATCCGCGAGCGGGCGCAGGACAAAGGCCCGCTGCGCCAGGCGCGGATGCGGCACGATCAGATCGGGCTCTGCGATGCGCTCGTCGCCATACACCAGCAGATCGAGATCGAGCGTACGGGGCGCGTTCTTGTACGGCCGCTCACGCCCGAAATGCAGTTCGATCTTCAGACACAGCGTGAGCAACTGGCGCGCAGTCAAGCTCGTCTCGACGGCGACGGCGCAGTTGAGATAGTCGTCACCGCTCGACTCGATGGGAGCGGTGCGATACAGGTCGGACTTGCCGATGACGGTGACGCCGATTTGCTGCGCCAGACAGACGATGGCGTCCTTGATCGCTTGGCGGGCGTCGCCGAGATTCGCGCCGAGCCCGATATAGGCAACAGTCATGAAGCACCTTCGGAACCATGCTGTCGCGATGATACCCGCTTGCCATGATTCTCGCTGGTAGCGCTCTCGCTGCCGCCACCACCGCTGCCACCCCCGTCCCCACGATCGCCACCCGAGCCTTCGCTGCCTCCGCCGCCCGACGGTTTGCGACGGCGGCGGCGACGCTTCGCGGCCGGCGTCGTGCCGCCCGAACCGCTGCCTTGCGCGAGCAGGGCGTCGCGCGCTGCGGCGTCGCCTTCGAGGAAGTCCGTCCACCACTGACCGGCTTCGGCCGGCACTTCGCCCGACTCGCAACGCAGCAGCAGGAAGTCGTAACCGGCACGCAGACGCGGATGTTCGAGCAGACGCAGCGGCGTGCGGCCGACGCGCTTGTCGAGACGCACCTGCAAGCCCCAGATTTCCTTCATGTCGGCAACGAAGCGACGCTGAATGGCGAGCTTGCCCGTTTGTGCATCGAGCACGTCGTCCATCGCCAGATGCAATGCCGGAATCGGATACTCGCCGGCGCTTTGATACGCCTGCCACTTTTCCAGCACGAGATGCCAGAGCAAGGCCGCGAACAGGAAGCCCGGCGAGACCGGTTTGCCCGCGCGGATACGCGCATCGGTGTTGGCCAGCGCCAGCATGACGAACTTCTCGCCCATCGGTTGCTCAAGCACCACGTCGAGCAACGGCAGCAGACCGTGATGCAGACCTTGCGTGCGCAGTTGCTGCACGCATGCCCAGGCGTGACCCGAGAGCAGCAGCTTGAGCATTTCGTCGAACAAACGCGCCGCAGGCACGTTGTCGATGAGCGGGGCCAACTGCGGAATCGGGGCCGCCGTGGCGTCGTCGATCTTGAAGCCGAGCTTGGCCGCGAAACGCACCACGCGCAGCATGCGCACGGGGTCTTCGCGAAAGCGCGTGACCGGGTCGCCGATCATGCGCAGCACGCGCTTCTGAATGTCTTCCCAGCCGTGGTGATAGTCGTGAACCGTCTGCGCCGCCGGATCGTAGTACATGGCGTTGATGGTGAAGTCGCGCCGCGCGGCGTCTTCATCCTGCTCACCCCAGACGTTGTCGCGCAGCACACGGCCCGACTCGTCGGTGACGTGAGTCTTGCGGTCGAGTTCGCCTTTTTTCGGACGACGCGCTCCAATCTGCTCGCTGTCGACGGCCTCGACCAACGCTCGGAACGTGGAGGTCTCGATGATCTCCTGCCCGAACTGCACGTGCACGATCTGGAAGCGGCGGCCGATGATGCGCGCGCGCCGGAACAGACGTTGCACCTGTTCGGGCGTGGCGCTCGTGGCGACGTCGAAGTCCTTCGGGGCGATGCCCAGCAGCAGATCGCGCACGGCGCCGCCGACGATGAAGGCTTTGAAACCGGCTTGCTGCAACGTGTCGGTCACGCGCACGGCGTTTTTCGACAGCAGGCTCGGATCGATACCGTGGACCGACACGGGGATGACGACCGGCAGACCGGTAGCGGCCGGACTGTCTGCGACGCTGTCGGTCTGGCTGTCTTTACCCAGCAGCTTCTTGATGAATTTACGGATCACTGGAACAACTCGAGAATGGGCCAGCGACGCGCCAGCGCGATATCGCGCAGCGCCTCATCGGGGTTCGTTGCCACCGGATGGTTCACCTTCTCCATCAGGGGGACGTCGTTGGCGGAGTCACTGTAGAAAAATGCGTGGTCGAAATCGCTCCACGTCTTGCCAAGGCTGGTGAGCCAGGCTTCGGTGCGCGTGATCTTGCCCTCGCGGAAGCTCGGTGTGCCGACGTATTCGCCGGTGTAACGTGCATTCGGATCGCCGCCGACGGTGGCCGGCTCGGTACCGATCAGATGATCGATGCCGAACGCCTTGGCGATCGGTCGCGTGACGAACGTGTTGGTGGCCGTCACGATGGCGCACAGGTCGCCTGCCTTGCGGTGCACGTCGAGCAGTTCGAGCGCTTCCGCACGGATGTGCGGCAGGATCGACTCTTCCATGTACTGCGCGTGCCAGGCGTCGAGCTGGTCACGCGGATAGCGTGAGAGCGGCGCGAGACAGAAACGCAGATAGGCCGGCATGTCGAGCCGGCCTGCACGGTAGTCCTGATAGAAGGCCTCGTTGGCCTGCGCGTACGAGTCACGCTCCACCGCGCCCTGGCGCACGAGGAAACGGCCCCACTCCTTGTCGCTGTCGGTAGGCAGCAGGGTGTGGTCGAGATCGAAGAGAGCTAAATTGGTCATTGCGCGAATTTTACCTGAAGCTAACACCAGTCAGTTTTTGCCGTCGGGGGTGGCGGGATCGGTGTGGGTGAGCATCTGACGCAGCAACGGTAAGGTCACCGCGCGTTTCTGTTCCATCGAAAAGCGATCCAGGCGGTCGAGCAATGCCATCAGGCTCGACATATCGCGCTGGAAGTGGGTGAGCAGATAGGCGGGCACGTCGGCCGCCAACTGCAAGCCGCGCTCGCGGGCGGCGTTCTGTAGCGCCTGTTTCTTGCCGTCGTCGTCAAGTCCCACAATGTGAAATACGAGACCCCAGCCGAGGCGCGTGCGCAGATCTTCGCGCAGCGGCATGTCGACCGGCGGTTGAGAGCCCGCTGCCACGAAGGCGCAATGCGGACGGGCACGTGTCTCGTTGAAGAGATTGAACGCCGCGATCTGTTGCGTGGGCGAGAGATTGTCGCAGTCGTCGACGCAATAGACCGTGCTCGCGTCGTCGAACGTGAAGGCTGCCAGCGGGCTGTTCGGGCGCAAATAGCGTGCGCTCGGCCCGACGGCATGGCACAGGGCCTCCATCAAATGGGTGCGGCCGGACCCGGCAGCCCCCCAGAGGTAGATGCCGCGGTCGCGTGCCGTGCCGGCCGAGAGTTCGGCATTCAGGCCGGCGAGCGTCTGCGCCGGCTCGCGATTGGGCCCGACAATGAAATTGTCGAACGTGGCGGGCGGCGGTGTGCCGAGGTCGAGATACAGTTGCTGGATCACGAACGAAGAAAGCCGGCTGAAGGCCGGCACAGAGCGGTTTTCAGGGTACGTCGGCCTTCGCCGACGTCCGATATCCGGTTTGCGTGCCGAAAGGACACGCGCATCGGGTAAAATCGCATTTTACCGAACCTTGATGCATTCCCGTCATGTCACACCCTAACGAAACTTCCGGCCTTTCCTATCGCGACGCTGGCGTCGACATTGAAGCGGGCGACGCACTGGTCGAAGCGATCAAGCCGTTTGCCAAGAAAACCCTGCGCGACGGCGTGCTGGGCGGCATCGGCGGCTTTGGCGCGCTGTTCGAAGTGCCCAAGCGCTACAAGGAGCCGGTACTCGTTTCGGGCACCGACGGCGTAGGCACCAAGCTCAAACTGGCCTTCACGCTGAACAAACACGACACGGTCGGCCAGGATCTGGTCGCCATGAGCGTGAACGACATTCTGGTGCAGGGCGCCGAGCCGCTGTTCTTCCTCGACTACTTCGCCTGCGGCAAGCTGGACGTGGCCACGGCCGCGACCGTCGTCAAGGGCATTGCCCAGGGCTGTGAGCTCGCGGGTTGCGCCCTGATCGGTGGCGAGACGGCGGAAATGCCGAGCATGTACCCGGACGGCGAGTACGATCTGGCCGGTTTCGCGGTCGGCGCGGTCGAAAAGAGCAAGATCATCGACGGCACGACCATCGTGCCGGGCGACGTGGTGCTGGGTCTGGCCTCGTCGGGGGCGCACTCGAACGGCTACTCGCTCGTTCGCAAGATCATCGAAGTCGCCAAGCCGGATCTGGACGCCGACTTCCACGGCCAGCCGCTGCGCGACGTGCTGATGGCGCCCACGCGCATCTACGTCAAGCCGCTGCTCGCGCTGATGCAGACGCTGCCGGTCAAGGGCATGGCCCACATCACGGGCGGCGGTATCGTCGAGAACATCCCGCGCGTGTTGCAGGACCATCTGACGGCCGACATCTCGAAGGACGCCTGGACCCTGCCGCCGCTGTTCCAGTGGCTGCAAGCGCATGGCAAGGTGGCCGACGCCGAAATGCACCGCGTGTTCAACTGCGGTATCGGCATGGCGGTCATCGTTTCGGCGGCGGATGCCGATGCTGCCGTGAAGCACCTCGAAGCGTCGGGCGAGACGGTGTACCGTCTGGGCACGATTCGCGAGCGCAAGGAAGGCGAGGCGCAGACGATCGTGTCGTAAGACACGGGGAGGGCACGCCCTCCCGGCATGAGGAATGCACGGAAAGCCCGCCGTGAACTGAAAAGCCCCAAGCGTTGGACACAGATCCGATGCTTGGGGTTTTTTCATGGCAAAGCGCGACGGCGCGACGCGCATGGCGAGTCGCCATGCCGCGCCGCAACCGGGGAAGCGGCCCGGCAGCCGGGGGGGCAACGAGGCATCGGCGGGCAGCGGATGCGTGCGTCGTTAGCGCTTCATGCGCGCCTCGACGGCTCGCATGACATCGTCGAGCGTGGATTCCATGACCCGTACCAGATCGTCGAGTTGCGCGCTGGGCGCGGCGGCGCGGGGCGTAATGCGCAGCGTGTGAAACGGCATCGACGGTTCGAAGCGGCGCAGCACCAGATCGGAATCGAGAAAGTCGTACGCCGACACGGGGTGCAGCAAACCGATGCCAACGTTCTCCTTGACCATCGTGCCGATGTTGATCGAGTAGCGCGCCGTGGCAACGACCTGTTGATGCAGATTGCCGTCGGCGAAGAGCTGGTCCATGCCCCAGCGCACCATGTCGGTCGGCTCGTACGACAGAATCGGCTGCCCCTTCAGATCGGCCAGACGAATCACCTTCTTGCGCGCGAGCGCATGACCCGCCGGCAGGGCACAGATCGCATCGAGCTTGGCGAACGAGACGGCGTCGGTCGCCGCGACATCGATGGTGTCGGTCACGAGGCCGAGGGCAAGCTGATGCGTGACGACCTGGTCGCGAATCAGATCCGACGCCCCCGTGGTCAGCGCCAGTTGCACGCTCGGATGCTGCGCGCGGTAGCCGGCCATCACGCGCGCGAAGAAGCCGAGGCCGAACGACACGACGCTGCCCACACGAATGACCGCCTTGTCGGGGTTGCGCAGATTGAGCGCGAATTCGCGAATGTTGTCGAGCCCGGCGTAGCGGCGCTCGACTTCTTCAAAGAGGGCGAACGCCTCGGCCGTGGGTTCGAGTCGGCCGCGCGCGCGGTCGAACAGCGTGAGACGCGTCGAGCGTTCGAGATCGGCCACGAGACGGCTGACCGCAGACTGCGACGTGCCGAGCACCTGTGCCGCTTTGGTCGTCGTGCGCGTGAGCATCAGCGCACGAAAGGCGTCGACATGCCGGAAATCCATCGATTCTCCACGGAAGGGTTTGCGCTTGTGCCACACCTGTGCCGAACCCGAGCGGCACTGAACTGCACCTCGTGCGGCACTCGCCTTACAGCGCGAAAGCGTGGATTTTACCGCCCTTCATCACCATCGGAATTCGCTCCCCCTGACCGAGCAGACAGTCGAGCGACGCGAGCGGATTGCCGTCGACAATCAGCACATCGGCAAGCGCGCCGGGCACGATTTCGCCCAACTGTCCCGACTGGCCGAGCACCTCTGCGCCAATGACCGTCGCACTTCGCAGAATCTCCGCAGGCGAGAGCACTTCGGCTCGCAAACGGAATTCGTCGCTTTGCAAACGCTGCGACTCGCCCAGCAGATCCGAGCCATAACCCATCTTCACACCGGCTTCGCGGAAGATCTCCAGCGAGCGCAGACCGGCCGCGTGCACGTCGGCAATCTTCGCAACGCTATCGTCGGGCAGACCGAGCGATTTACCTTCGTTCGCAAGTGCGTCGTACGTCACCAACGTGGGTACGGCATACGCGCCCTGATCGGCCATGTAGCGCGCGGTGGCGGCGTCGACGAGATTGCCGTGCTCGATGGTGCGCACGCCGCAGCGCACAGCGCGTTCGATGGCCTGCGCCGTGTAGGCGTGGGCGAGCACATAGGTGCCGCGTGCGCGGGCTTCGGCGACGATGGCGCGGATCTCGTCTTCCGAGTAACCCCAGGCGCCGACGGGATCGGTCGGCGATGCCACGCCGCCCGACGCCATGATCTTGATCTGGTCGGCGCCCATTTGCAGTTCTTCGCGCACGGCGCGGCGCACTTCGTCAACGCCGTCGGCCACACGCGAGAGTGCCCCGACGCGCACGCAGCACGGGCAGGGACCGTCGGTGCCGATGTAATCCGTGCGTGGGCGTCCGTCGCCGTGTCCGCCGGTCTGACTGATCGCGCGGCCCGAGACGAACAGGCGCGGCCCCTCGGCCAGGCCGCTGTCGACCGCGTGTTTGATGGCGTGCCCGGCACCGCCTGCATCGCGCACGGTGGTGAACCCGCGACGCAGCATGCCTTGCAGAATCGGCACCGATTTGAGCGTGACGAGCACGTTCGGCATGTGCGCTTGCGTGGCGAGATTGAGCTGCGTGGCGTGGACGTGAACATGCAGATCGATCAGCCCCGGCATGACGGTGCGGCCGTGGGCATCGATCTCGCGCGCGGACGCGGCGCGAATGGGCTTATCGGATACCTCTTTGATGCGGCCGTCCTCGATCAGGACGGCGTGATCTTCGCGCAGCTCGCCCTTGACCGGGTCGAGCAACGCGCAATTCGACAACAGAATCGACTCCATGACTTCTCCTGAGCAATGATGTGTCGGGCCTTCCTTCGCCCTTCTTCCTCTCGGGCCGCTCGACGAGCGTGCGTCGCGTTCAATCGATCGTGGCGTGGGCGAGCGTGCGCGGCGTGTGGGTGAGCATCACGGGGGTGTCGCCGGTGACGACCGAATCGTCCAGACGGAAGCCGCCGAGGCCGTAGACATAGATGCCGGGCTCTGCCGAATAGACCTCGTTCGCCAGCAGCGGGCGATGGTTGAACGCCATGTCGTCGGGGTACTCGTGGCCGATGATGCCCATGCCGTGTCCCGTGCGATGGCGGATGTACTCGCCACAACCGGCCTTCTCGATGACGGCCTGCGCGGCGGCGTCGATGCCGGACACGGGCTTGCCGGTCACGGCGGCGCTCACCGCCGCCTCATTGGCCGCGCGCGCGACTTCGTAGAAGCGTGCCTGCTCGCTCGACGGCTTGCCGCAAAACCACGTGCGTTCGTTCTCGATGACGAGCCCGTTGAGTCGCGGGATCACGATGTTGACCATGCCGTCGCCCTCGCTGATGCGTGCGCCGCACGACGCGCCGTCGCCATGCGGTGAGGCCGACGCCGGGCCGGAGAGTGTCCAGCAGCGCATCACTTCAAGGTTTTCGCCGGGGAAGCGCTTCGCGCCTTCGGTGACCATGAGCGCGGCCATCGAGTAGTCGAGTTCCTGCACGAGACGCCCGGGACGAATATTCTCGCGATAACGATCCTGCACCCAGTCGGCCAGCTCGGCCGCGGCGCGCATGACGGCGATTTCCTCATCGTGCTTGACCCAGCGCAGCGCGCGCATCTCGGCGAGCATCGGCACGAGTTTCGCGTCGGGCAGCAGCGCGCTGGCGCGTGCGAGCGGGCCACCGGCCGTGTCGACACCGATGCGCGAGGCCGCGAGCCCGGCAGCGCGTAGCGTGTCGGCGATCAGGGCCGGCACTTCCGCGAGCAGCGGCTGGCGTTGCGTCACGCGCGGATGCTCGGCGTAGAGCGTGACGTGATCGAGATCGAGCCACAGATGCCCGCGCTCGCGCGCCATCATCAGGTGATGGGTGGACAGCTCGTTCATCACCGCGAAAGGCTCGCCGTTGCGCGGCACGCAAATCGCAATGGGGCGCTCCCATGTCTGCACATCGACGTGAAAGTTGGTGGCCCACTGGAAGAAGTCGGCTGCGGTGAAGATGAGCGCATCGACACGCGTGCGGTCCATCAGGTCGTTCATCAGACTGCGGCGGTACTGACGTGTGGCGTGTGAGAGTGTCGGCATGGCGAAATCCTTGTCTGCAAAGGGTTGCAAAAGGTCACAGAGCGCAGACGCGACGCCCGACGTGGGCGACACGCGGGCGAACCGGAACCGTACGGCGCGTCCGACGCAGTCGGGTTAGTCACATGAGTCGCATGAGTAGCGCGCGGCGTCAGGTCATCATCGTCTTCGCGTAACGGCGGTGGATGACCCAGTGCGAGGCGATGGCCAGCGCGAACGTCACGACCATCGACACGATGGAGAGCACCGCGCCGAACGGCCAGTTGTTCGCCTTCGCGATCTGGTCGTAGATCGTGGGCGTCATCATCGTGATGCCGGTGCCGCCGAGCAGCACCGGCGTGGCATAGGCGTTCATGCAGAGAATGAACACGAGCATGGTGCCCGCCGCGATGCCCGGCGCAGCCATCGGCAGGATCACGCGTGTGAGCGTCTGGCCGAACGTGGCGCCCAGATTGCGCGCGGCCTCCTCGACGGAGAAGTCCATGCCTTCGAGCACACTCTGCAACGTGAGGATCATGTAAGGCAGCACCACGGCGGTGGTGCCCACCACGACCGCGAGCGGCGTGTACAGCAGTCGAATCGGCTGCGGCACGATGCCCAGCGACACGAGCAGCGAGTTGACGAAACCGGCGTTGCCGAGCATGACCATCCACCCCGCTGCGCGCACGACATTGCCCACGAGCAGCGGGAAGACCAGCAGCATGACGAGCAGGCTCTTGAAGCGGCTTTGCGTGCGAGCGAGCACGTAGGCAACGGGAAAGCCGAACACGAGCGCGAGCACGGTGCACAGCGAGGCGACCTTGATCGTCGTCCACAACACCGACAGGTAATACGGATCGGTGAAGAACTTGAGATAGTTCTCGCCGGTCAGTGCCGCCTGCATCATGTCGACGGGATCGAACCGGTTGAAGCTGTAGCGCACCAGTTGCAACCCCGGCAGCACGATGACGAGCAGCACGACGAGCGTGGCCGGCGCCGCGAGCGAGCCGCCGGTGAACGCGCCGCGCACCGCGCGTGCGGTGGCGGCCCGGGAGGCGTGGGACGCAGCAGAAGAGACGGGGCGCGAGGTCATCGCAGGCTCCGGGGTGTCGGCAACGGTCACAGACCCACCTTGAATTCCTTGTTCCAGAAGTCGAGCAGCGCCGGCTTGTCAGCGGTGAACTTGGCGTAATCGAGTTTGACCATCCGGTCGAGTTCGGCATTCGTGAAGCCCACGCTCTGTTGCAGCGACGGCGGCAGGTTCGCGTTCTTCACCGTCGGCGCGTAGCCCATCGTTTCCGCGAAGCCGATCTGCGCGCGCGGGTCGAGCATCGCGTTCAGATAGTTGAAGCCGCACGGCTTGGACTGCGAGTTCTTCGGCACGGCAGCTTCGAACGTCACCGGCACGGCGCCTTCCTTGGGCACCACATACTCGATGGGCACACCGGCCTTCTTCCATTGCAGCGCGCGCGCTTTCCACATGCACGTGAACCAGATATCGCCGCTCTTGAGTGCGGAGGCCACCGCCTCGTTCGACGGGTAGACCTTCGGCTGCTGCGACTTGCGCAACTCGCGCAGGAACTGCATGCCGCCGGCGGTGTCGCCGTCCTTGTGACCTGCGGCGAGCGAACTGATCACGACGTTGAAGTTGTAGAGGATGTCGGAAAAGCCGACTTTGCCCTTGAGTTTCGGGTCGAGCGCGGCCATGAACGAATCGGGCTTCGTGCCGAGCTTTTCCGGGTTGTACACGATCACCATCGCGCTGAAGATGTGCGGAATCGAGTACGGACGGCGCAGTGTTTCGAGCGTGTTGCCAAGGTTCGGTACGAGCTTCGCATCGACCGCTTCGAGAATGCCCGAGCGGTTGATGTCGTACATATCGAGATCGGCCAGACACGCCACGTCGAGCGTGCCGCGCCGCGAGGCTTTCTCGGCGCGCAGCTTGGTCATGCGCTCGACCTGCCCGGCGGAGTCGTAGGTGACTTTGCCGCCGGCCGCTTCGATGATCGGCTTGCCGATGTTCTGCTCGAGCAGATTCAGGTAGTCGCCCCCCCACGTGCCGACGACCACATTCGGGCAGGCGTCGGCCGCGCGCGCCGAGAGCGCTTCGAGGCCGAGTGCGGGAGCGATCACCAGACCGGAAGCGGTCTTCAGGAACGTGCGGCGGTTCAGGGCGTGCGTCATGTCGTCATCCTTCAAAACGTTGGCAACAAGGTTGGCCAATGCAGAGGCCGAAGCGTGGGTGGGAGTCAGGCAGCGTCGTCAGGCGTTGAAAAACAGGCAGTCGGTGCTCGCGAAACACGCCTTGAGCGCGCGACCCGGCGCGTAGCGGCTGGCTTCGTCACGCGAGGTGTTCTGCAAGTGCGCCACGAGCATCTCGCCCTGCGCACTTTTCAGACGCAGTTCGAGCGTGGCGCCCAGATAGATCGTCTGATCGACGGTGACCGGCAACGCCGTCTCGTCTCGCGTGGGCGCGTCGTCGGTCAGGCGCAGGCGTTCGGGGCGGATGCCGAGGGTCGTGGCGTGCGGCGAGGCGCTCGCGAGCGCAAGACGTTCTCCCTTCGCGGTCACGAAGTGGCCGTCGGCCATGCGTCCCGCGAGGAAATTCATCTTGCCGAGGAAGTTTGCGACGAAGGGATTGGCGGGGCGTTCGTAGAGCGCGTCGGCGGTGCCAATCTGCTGCACGCAACCGTCGTGCATCACGGCCAGACGGTCGGCAATCGCCAGCGCCTCTTCCTGATCGTGCGTGACGAAGATCGTCGTCAAACCCAGCCGGCGCTGCAAGGCGCGGATTTCTTCGCGGACTTCGGTGCGCAGCTTGGCGTCGAGATTGGAGAGCGGCTCGTCGAGCAGGAAGACGTCGGGACGGATCGCGAGGGCGCGGGCAATCGCCACGCGTTGCTGCTGACCGCCGGAGAGCTGACGCGGGTAGCGGTCGGCGAGCGGTGTGAGGCGCACCATGTCGAGCGCCTCGCGAATGCGCGTGGTGCGCTCGGCGCTGGACACGTGGCGCATTTCCAGCCCGAACGCCACGTTCTCGGCGACAGTCATGTGCGGGAAGAGCGCGTAACGCTGGAACACCATGCCGGTGTTGCGACGATTCGGTGGCAGGCGTGAGACTTCCTTGCCGCCGATCCAGATTTCACCGGCCGTCGGCTCGACGAAGCCTGCGACCATGCGCAGCGTCGTGGTCTTTCCGCAGCCGCTCGGGCCGAGGAACGCGACGAGTTCGCCGTCGGCGATTTCCAGCGAAAAGTCCGCCACGGCAGCGGCGTTGCCGTACTGCTTGCACAGTGAGCGAAGCGAAACGTTGGCCATGTCAGATCACCTGGCTAAGTTTGACGAAGCGATCGGTGATCAGCATCACAATGCCGAGCAACAGGATCTGCGCAGCGGAGACCGCTGCAATCGTCGGGTCGAGGTTGAATTCGAGGTACTGCATGATCGCGATGGGCAACGTGGTCTTGCCCGGCCCGACGAGCGGCAACGTGAGTTCGAGGTTCTCGAACGACACGATGAAGCTGAACAGCACCGACGCCACGATGGCCGGACGCAGCATCGGCAGCGTGACGCGCCAGAGCGTGCGCCACGGTCCCGCACCGAGGTTGCGGGCGGCTTCTTCGATGGTGCCGTCGATTTGCGAGAGGCTCGCGCCCACGAGGCGCATCGTCCACGGAATGGTCAGGCAGATGTGCGCGACCACCAGACCGCCGAAGGTGCCGACGATGTCCACGTCGAACGCGTTTTCGGCGCGCAGGTAGAAGAGGTAAGTGGCAATGCCCGCGACAATGCCCGGCACCACGAGGGGCAGCAGCAACACATTGCCCAGCGTGCGGCGGCCCGGGAAGCGATAGCGTGCGAGTGCGAGAGAGGCGGCAACGCCGAGGATCACGCCGCCCACGGCCGCGCTGGCGGCGAGTTGCAGCGAGAGCAGGAAACCGTTGGCGAACGCGGCGTTGCGCCATGCGTTCAGGTACCACGACACCGTATAGCCGCTCGGCGGGAACGTGATGATCGCGTCTTTGAAGAAGCTCAGCCAGACGACGAAGATCAGCGGGCTGAGCATGAACAGGTAGATCAGCGTGACCCCTGCGCGCACGGCCCATTTCGCCACCGGCACGCGCCGCGGTCCGCCTGCCGGCAGCCTCAGCACGTCGCCCGTCACCCCACTTGGCTCCATCGAAGTCTGCGTCATTGGCGTTCTTCCGGGTATCGTGGATTCGATGCAAATTTGCATTGATCGAAACGTTGATATGCAAATTAGCATATCAAAATCGTCCTGCAAACCGGAAAGCTGTCAGGGTTTCAACGGAGGCGCGAGCGAAGTTGGCCGTGCACGCGCAGCGGTTGGCGAGCGTGAGAGGGAAGGTGGGGGCGAAGGTGGGGCAGCGGCGAGAGGTCGCGAGCGCGGGCGAGAGAGCGCGCCGCAAGCGCGCCGCAAGCGCGACAGAAGCGCGGCGGATGGACGCTTCGCCGCAGCGGCAGCGAAGCGTCGATGGCGGGACTCAGTCCTGCCAGAGTGCGCGCACGGTCGCGAGGGCGCGTTGCGGCGCGTCGGTCGCGGTGCAGTCGACGATGTGACGCTCGGGCATCGAGCGCAGCCATGTGAGCTGACGCTTGCACAACTGACGCGTGGCAAAGATACCCTTGTCGCGCATGGTGTCGTAATCGGTTTCGCCGTCGAGGTACTCCCACACCTGACGGTAGCCGACACAGCGCATCGACGGCAGTCCCGGATCGAGATCGCCGCGCGCGCGCAGGCGTTCGACTTCTTCGATGAACCCCGCAGCGAGCATCCGGCGGAAACGTTCGGCAATGCGCGCGTGGAGCACTGAACGGTCACTGGGCTCGAGCGCTACCGGCACGAAGGTGTGAGCCGAAGGCGCTTGCGGTGTCTGCGCCTGTTCGGCCAGCCACTGCGACATGGGCTTGCCCGACAGTTCGAAGATTTCCAGCGCGCGCTGAATACGCTGCGAGTCGTTCGGCGCGAGGCGTGCGGCCGTCACGGGATCGACACCGGCGAGGCGTGCATGCATTGCAGGCCAGCCATCGCGGGCAGCGTCTTCGTCCAGTTTCGCGCGCACCTCGGCATCGGCCGAGGGCAGCGGCGAGAGGCCCTGTGTGAGCGCCTTGTAATACAGCATCGTGCCGCCAACGAGCAACGCACGGCATCCGCGCGCGGTGATCTCGTCGACAAGGCGCAGCGTGTCGTCGCGGAATTGCGCAGCGGAATAGGCGTCGCGCGGATCGATGATGTCGATCAGGTGATGCGGCACGGCGGCCAGCTCTTGCGCGCTGGGTTTGGCCGTGCCGATATCCATCTCGCGATAGACGAGGGCGGAATCGACGCTGATGATCTCGAGCGGTGTGTCTTGTGCCAGCGCGAGCGCGGCGGCGGTCTTGCCGGAAGCCGTCGGGCCCAGCAGACAGACGATCGGGGGATTGGCCTTCATGAACCGCTCAACGTCCGCGCATGAATAATTTATCGAGGTCGCCGAGCGTGAGCTGGTACCAGGTGGGACGTCCGTGGTTGCATTGGTCGGCGCGCTCGGTCGCTTCCATCTGACGCAGCAACGCGTTCATCTCCTCGTGCGTGAGACGCCGGTTCGCCCGCACCGCCGTGTGGCACGCAAGCGTGCCCAGCAGTTCGTGCTGACGCTCGGTGAGCACCTGTGAGCCACCGTACTGACGCAGGTCGGCCAGCACGGCACGCGCGAGCGCTTGCGCGTCGGCGCCGTCGAGCAGCGCGGGAATGGCGCGCACGGCGAGCGTGGTCGGCGACATGACCGCGAGGTCGAAACCGAGCGCGGTGAGCGTCTCCTGATGCTCTTCGGTCGTGCCGATTTCCACCGGGTCGGCGAAGAACGTCACCGGAATGAGCAGCGGCTGCACCGGCACGCTGCGCGCGACCAGCGCTTGCTTGAAGCGTTCGTACAGAATGCGCTCGTGCGCCGCGTGCATGTCGACCAGCACGAGACCGTGAGCGTTCTGCGCGAGGATATAGATGCCGTGCAACTGACCGAGCGCGAAGCCGAGCGGCTGCTCCAGCGCCATGGCGTCGGCCGTGCCGTTGGCGCTGGCCGGCAACGCATCGAGGCCGGCGGTGAGCGCGGCGCCGTCTTGCGTCGCCCCGGTATTGCCGTACGGGGGCGAGGGGGCATCGGTGACGCCCGGCTGACCGTACGGACGCGCAGCAGGCGGCGCCGTGCGTCCGAACAGGTTGTCGTAGACGGACATCGGCTGCACCATCGGCAGCGAGCCTTGCTGCATGCGCGGGCTCCAACTGCTGCCGCCCGGCGTGCCGAAACCGGCGGCTGGGCGCGCCCCCATGAAGCCACTACCGCCACCACCACCGGTGGCGCCCGGCCCGGCGGCAAGCCCCCCGCCATCGGTCAGGTGCGCCGCGTGCGTGGCGCCGCCACTGCCCGCTGCCCGCGCGAGCGCGCGTTGCACGGCGTGGAACACGAACTGGTGAACGCTGCGGGCGTCGCGAAACCGCACTTCGATCTTCGACGGGTGAACGTTCACGTCGACCAACTGCGGCGGCAGTTCAAAATACAGCACGTAAGCCGGGTAGCGGTCGCCGTGGAGCACGTCTTCATAGGCGGCGCGCACCGCGTGCGTGAGCAGCTTGTCGCGAACGAAGCGGCCGTTCACGAAGAAGAACTGCTGGTCGGCGCGGCCCCGGCTGGCGGTCGGCAGACCGACGAAACCGGACAGGCGCAGCTCGGCCGCGCCTTCGTCCAGCGCGAGATGGGCGTCGGCAAAGTCATTGCCGAGCACGCGCGAGACACGCGTGGCGGCATCCGACGCGTTCCAGTGCTCCACCGCCCGGTTGTTGTGCAGGATCGAGAAGCCAACATCCGGGCGCGCCAATGCGCTGCGACGGATGACGTCCATGCAATGACCGAATTCGGTCTGCTCGGTCTTCAGGAATTTGCGTCGCGCGGGGGTATTGAAATACAGGTCGCGCACGTCGACCGTAGTGCCCACGGGACCGGCCGCGGGCGTGAGCGCGCCGGTATTGCCGTCGATGGCCGTCGCGTGGGGCGCATCGGCCTGCCGGCTCGAGAGCGTGAGTTGAGCAACGGACGCAATGGAGGCGAGCGCTTCCCCGCGGAACCCGAGCGTGAGCACCGACTCCAGTTCGTCGAGCGTGCGAATCTTGCTCGTGGCGTGACGGGTGAGCGCGAGCGGCAACTGCTCGGCGGACATGCCGCTGCCGTCGTCGGTGATCGCAATGCGGCGCACGCCGCCTTCCTCCAGCTTGATCTGGAGGGCGCGGGCACCCGCGTCGAGCGCGTTTTCGAGCAATTCCTTAACGACGGACGCCGGGCGCTCCACCACCTCGCCGGCGGCGATCTGGCTGATCAACTGATCGGGGAGGACTCGGATGGCGCGAGCCGGGGCGAGGCCCGCCGGCATGGGGCCGGGGCGGCGCTCGGGCGCGTCGGTGCTGGCGCCGCCGGGCACGGCGGCCGGGTCATGCGTCGCGGGGGCGGAGGTCGGGGTGGCAGACATGGGAACCATTATAAAGGTTGCCCTCAAAGACATAGGTCGATCGACGTTTCAGCCTGCAATACCTATGACACCCCCTATGACAACGTGTTGCTTCCCATCATGGGAATGGCCGGGGCGGGAAGGGGTGTAAAGGGAGGAAAGGGGCGGTCGATGCACCCGGTCAGGTCGATTCCGACCGTCACGGGGACTTAACGACGCCCGACGTTTGCACTGGTATGATGCGACACGTCGCGCGCCCGCGGGGACGGGCCGGCGTCCTTTATCTTGAGGAATCGTCTTGGATACTTTGGTGCAATTGCTGGAGATGGTGCTCCACATCGATAAACATCTGGGGGTGTTCATCGATCAATACGGAAACTGGGTGTATCTGTTCCTGTTCATGATTGTGTTCGTGGAAACAGGGCTGGTGCTCTTTCCGTTCCTGCCGGGCGATTCCCTGCTGTTCATCGGTGGCGCGTTCGCCGCGACCGGCGCCATGGATCCGTGGCTGCTCGGCGTGCTGCTGTTCATCGCCGCCGTGACCGGTAATACGCTCAACTACTGGATCGGCGCGAAGATCGGAACGCGCGTGTACGAGAAGAACTGGCGTTTTCTCGATCGCGACGCCTTGCGCAAGACCCATGACTTCTACGAGCATCACGGCGGCAAGACCATCGTGATGGCGCGTTTCGTGCCGGTCGTGCGCACCTTTGCACCGTTCGTGGCCGGCGTGTCGGCCATGTCCTGGGCGCGCTTCCAGCTCTATAACGTGCTCGGCGCGCTGATCTGGGTGGTGCTGCTCGTGGGCGGCGGCTATCTGTTCGGCAACCTGCCGATCGTCAAGCAGTACCTGAACGTCATTGTGCTGGTCGGCATCTCGGCCGCCGTGGTGCCCATCGCCCTCGGCGCGCTCTGGAAGCTCTTCACCCGTGGCCGTCGCCGCGTGGCGCAAGGCCAGAGCAAGTAAGCAGGCTCAGCCGGCTCAGGGCAGGCAGCACAGTCCGGCCCGGTCAATGAAAAATGGCGTGTCCCGTTACCGGGACACGCCATTCTCATTTGGGCTGTCCGGATCGTCTGGCCCGTCGTGCGGCGCCAGCGATCAGGCCGTACGATTTTTCGCGATCGGCGGATTCTTGGCGAAATAAGCCTTGATACCCTTGAGCAGTGCGTTGGCAAGCCGGTCCTGATAGGCCGGATCGTTCAGATACTGCTCTTCCTTGGGGTTGCTGATGAAGGCCGTCTCGACGAGCACCGACGGGATGTCGGGCGCCTTGAGCACTGCAAAGGCCGCCTGTTCGACGTTCTTGCTGTGCAGCCGGTCCGCGACGGTGCCGATCTCGGCCAGCAGGGCCGAGCCGAACACCTTGCTGTCGCGGATCTGCGCGGTCGTCGACATGTCGAGCAACGCATGCGCCACGGCGCGGTCGTTGGTCTTGATATTGACGCCACCGATCAGATCGGACGCGTTCTGTGTCTTTTCCAGCAGGCGCGCCGTCGCACTCGTGGCACCGCGCTCGGACAGCGCGAACACCGACGCCCCATTCGCCGACGGCGACGTGAACGCATCGGCATGAATCGACATGAACAGATCGGCATCGACACGGCGGGCCTTCTGCACACGCACGCCGAGCGGCACGAAGAAGTCGGCGTCGCGGGTCATCATCGCGCGCATATTGGGTTGCGCATCGATCTTCTCGCGCAGCCGCTTGGCGATCTGCAACACCACCACTTTCTCGTATGTGCCGCTGCTGCCGATCGCCCCCGGGTCCTCGCCGCCGTGGCCGGGATCGAGGGCGATGGTGAGGAGCCGGGCCGTCTTCGGACCGCGTGACGGCGGCGGCGCGGACAGACCGTCGTCGTCATCGTCCTTGCGCTGGGCGAGTGGCGGTGTCTTGTCTGGTGCCGGTGTGGGCGTGGGGGCAGGACGTGAGGGACGCGGGCCCTGATCGCGCTGCGCGTAGCGCTGGAAGAACGCTTCGCTTTCTTCCGTGCTTTGCGTGCCCGCGCTGGACGGCGGGGGCGGTGAGGACGGTTGCGACGATGAGGACGAGGGCGGCGTGTTTCGCGCCAGTGCCTCGGCCTTGTTGCCGGACTTGGCGAGCAGCTCCATGAGCGGATCGGGCTCGACGGCCGGATACAGATCGAACACCGTGCGGTACTTGTAGCCCGCGACCGGCGGCAACGTGAAGGACTGCGGCTTCACGCCGGCCTTCAGGTCGAAGACCATGCGCACCACGCCGGGCTTGAACTGCCCCACGCGCACCTGCATGATCTGCGGGTCGTTCGGCTGGATCTTGGAGACGAGGTCGCGCAGCGCAGGGCTCAGATCCACTTCATCGAGATCGATGACGAAGCGGTACGGGCCCTCCATCAACTGCTGCTGGAACTTGACCGGATTGTCGGTCTCGAGCGTGACGCGTGTGTATTCCCTCGCAGGCCACACACGCACTGCCACGATGGCATTGGCGAATGCGAAGCGGGGGCCGGTGAGGGCGAGAATCAGCGTGGATGCACCCGCGCGCAGTGCGCGGCGGCGGCCGGCATTGGGCGAGGAAGCGTCGTCGGTACGGGCGAAGCGTTTGATCAGCATGAGTTCAGGCAGGCAAGACCGGCTGGCGTATAGGCGCTCGTCGTCAGACGACGGCTGTTGCCAACAGGTTCCAGCCAAAGGCTCAAATCGGGGGTGCCCAGGAGTCCTTCGGCCTTCTCCGGCCACTCGACTAGGCACAGGGCGTCGCCGGCAAAGTGCTCGCGAAAGCCCGTGTCATGCCATTCGGCCGGATCGGCAAAGCGGTACAGGTCGAAATGATAGACCGGCAACACGCCTTGTGTCGTGTCGATGTTGTAGGGTTCGCACAGGGCGTACGTGGGGCTTTTGACGCGTCCTGTGTGGCCGAGCGCACGCAGCAGCGCACGCACGAGCGTGGTTTTGCCCGCGCCGAGGTCGCCCGAGAGCTGCACGTGCAGCCCCGCGTGCGAGGCGTCGGTGTGTGCCATGCGTTCCACGATGGCGCGCGCAAGCGCTGCGGCGAAGGCCTCGGTGGCAGCTTCGTCCGGCAGCGCAAAGATGCGCTCGCCCAGCGGTGACGGCGTCAATGGATCGGGCATTGCGTAAAATGGAGTCGATGAAAGCTTCCGTGATTTTCCCCGCTACCGCCGCACAAGTCGAGCCATTGGCACATCCGAATCGCTCGGAAGTGTCTCCCTCGCGCGACAACGCGACGCGTGAGGCCCTCGATGCCGAGGGCCTGAACGCGCTTGCGCGCCAGATTCGTGAATGGGCGAGCGAACTCGGTTTCGGCCGGGTCGGCATCACGGACATCGATCTCTCGCACGCCGAAGCGGGGCTGCAACAGTGGCTCGACGACGGCTGTCACGGCGATATGGACTATATGGCGGCGCATGGCATGAAGCGTGCGCGGCCTGCCGAACTGGTGCCCGGCACCGTGCGCGTCATCAGCGCACGCATGAACTATCTTCCCAGCGACACCGATATGACGACCTGGCGCCAGCGCGAAGCGGCGCGCGTCTCGATGCCCGCCGAGGCGGTCGTGTCGGTCTACGCCCGCGGACGCGACTATCACAAGGTCATGCGCCAACGGCTGCAACAACTGGCCGATCGCATCGCACAGGCCATCGGGCCGTTCGGTTACCGTGCGTTCACCGATTCGGCGCCCGTGCTCGAAGTCGAACTCGCGCAGAAGGCCGGGCTGGGCTGGCGCGGCAAACACACGCTGCTGCTCTCGCGCGACGCCGGCTCGCTCTTCTTCCTCGGCGAGATCTTTGTCGACATACCGCTGCCGCTCGACGTTGATGACGTTGATGACGTTGGCGATGCTGATGACGCGCCGGCGCCGGCGCCGGGCAACGGCAAGGGTGACGGGCGCGGCATGCAGCGCGGCGAGCACTGCGGGCAATGCCAGCGATGCCTGGACGTCTGCCCGACGGGCGCGATCACCGAAGCCTTTCGCGTCGATGCAAGGCTGTGCGTGTCTTACCTGACGATCGAGCACAAGGGCGCGATTCCCGAGAACCTGCGCGCGAAGATGGGCAATCGCATCTACGGGTGCGACGATTGCCAGCTCTACTGCCCATGGAACAAGTTTGCCCAGCCGTCGCCGTTGCCCGATTTCGCCCCGCGTAACCGGCTCGACTGCGCGTCGCTGGTCGAACTCTTCGCATGGAGCGAGACGGATTTCATGGATAAGCTGGCGGGCAGTCCGATTCGTCGCATCGGTCACGAACGGTGGCTGCGCAACCTCGCCGTCGGGCTCGGCAATGCGTTGCGCGACACGTCGGACAGCGACGCGCGCAAGCCGCTGCGTGAGGCCCTGCTGGCACGACGCGATCACCCCTCTGCGCTCGTGCGCGAACATGTCGAATGGGCGCTGGCCCAGGAAGGAGGTGCGGCTTGAGCACGCGCGCACGCAAGGCAACCGGCAACGAGGCGTTGACGGACGAGGCCGATAACACGAACGACAGCCGTCTCGAGGCGTTCGACGACGCAGACGAGCCGTTCGAACAGGCGGCGCTGGATGTAGCGCATGCCGCCCATGCCGCTCATGCCGCTCACGACGACGCCCGCGAAGACCCGTCGGCGCCGCTCGAATTCGATCCCGACGGCGCCGCGTACCTGCGCAGCCTCACCCTGATCGACCAGTTCTGCGACACGATCTGGCTCGAAGATGGTCTCTCGCGCAATACGCTGGACGCTTACCGTCGCGACCTGCGCCTCTTCGCGCAATGGCTGGCGGCCAAGCGCGAGACCGCGCTCGATGGCGTGGACGAAGCGGCGCTCAGCGCCTATCTGTCATGGCGCCGCGATAGTCTGGCGAGCAGCGTGAACCGTCGTCTGTCCGTCTTCAAACGCTTCTATCAATGGGCGCTGCGCGAGCACGTCGTGCAGCAGGACCCTTGCTTGCGCATCGCGTCCGCCAAGCGTGCCCAGCGACTGCCTTCGACGTTGTCCGAAGCGCAGGTCGAGGCACTGCTGGCGGCGCCCGATCTGACCCAGCCGCTCGGTCTGCGTGATCGCGCCATGCTGGAGGTGATGTACGCGAGCGGGCTGCGCGTGTCGGAGCTGGTCGCGCTCAAGACCATCGAAGTGGGATTGAACGAAGGCGTGCTGCGCATTTTCGGCAAGGGTGCGAAGGAGCGGCTGGTGCCGTTCGGCGAGGAAGCCAATGGCTGGCTCACGCGCTATCTCGCCGAGAGCCGTGGTGTGCTGTTAGGGGGTCGCGCGTGCGACACGCTGTTCGTCACGCAGCGCGGCGAGGGCATGACCCGGCAGGCGTTCTGGTATCTGATCAAACGCTACGCGTTGCAGGCCGATATTCGTGCGCCGCTCTCGCCGCACACGCTTCGTCATGCGTTCGCGACCCATCTGATCAATCACGGCGCCGATCTGCGCGTGGTGCAGTTGCTGCTCGGCCACGCCGATATTTCCACCACGCAGATCTACACGCATGTCGCGCGCGAGCGCCTCAAGTCGCTGCACGCGCAACATCATCCGCGAGGGTGATCGTCTCGCGCGGGGGGGCAAATGCCGCGCCGCGCCATCAAAGCAACGCTTTCAGCCTGTGCTTGAGCACCTTGCCCGTCGAGGCGGCGGGCAGGGCGTCCAGCACGTGAATCTGCGCCGGACGCTTGTACGGGGCGAGGCGTGTCGCTGCCCACGCGGCCAGCGATGCCACGTCGATCGCATGCCCCGGGCGCGCTTCCACGAACGCGATGACCTGCTCGTCACCGGCTTCGGGACGACCGAGAACGGCGGCCTGAAGCACGTCGGGGTGGCTCGCCAGCGCCTGCTCGACTTCGATCGGGTAGACGTTGAAGCCGGAGTGGATGATGAGGTCCTTGGCGCGTCCCGCGAGGAAGAGCGCGCCGTCGGGGGCGCGACGGGCCAGATCGCCGGTGCGTAACCAGCCGTCTGCGCTCACGGTGGCGGCCGTCAGCTCCGGCGCGCGGTAGTACCCGAGCATCACATTCGGGCCGCGTACCCAGAGCTCGCCCACTTCGCCCTCGGGCACGTCCTGTCCGTCCTGACCCACAATGCGCACCGCCACGCCGGGAATGGCCGGCCCCACGGCGCAGTCGTCGCGCGGGGCGTCGAGCAATGTTTGCGAGACGGTCGGGCTGCTCTCCGTGAGTCCGTAGCCGTTGTGAACCGGCAGGCCGTAGAACGCTTCGGCCCGCGCCTTGAGCGCGGCGTCGAGCGGCGAGCCGCCCGAGTAGACGAAGCGCAGACGCGGCGCGACGAGCGATGCGCCTTGCGTCGCGACATAGGCCATGAGCCGCGCGTGCATGGCCGGCACGCCTTGCAGGATCGTCAGTCCGTCATGCGCGAGCGAGTCGAGCACCGCCTCGGGGGTGAAGCGCGCGGCCAGACGCAGCGTGCCGCCGGCGTACAGCGTGCCGAGACACACGGACGTCAGCCCGTAGACATGCGAGATCGGCAGCACACCGTAGGCGATGTCGTCGGCGCCGACGCGTCGCAGCGTGCTCGACACCGCCGCGATGAACAGCAGGTTGCGATGCGAGAGACACACGCCCTTGGGCGTGCCGGTCGTGCCCGTGGTGTAGATGAGCGCGGCGCATTGTGCCGCCGGATCGGTCTGCACCGGTTCGGCGAGGCTCTCGGGATCGGCGTCGGAGGCCGCAATGGCCCCCAGCGCGAGTTCGGTCCAGACGATCTTGGCCGCGTCCGCGCGAGCGTGCGCAGCGGCGTCGGGCGAGGCGTCGACGGTGTAGATCGTGCAGCGCGGCCGGGCGTGCTCGCGAATGACGCCCAACTCCGGGGGCGAGAGTCGCGCGTTGCTCAGCAACGCCCAGGCGTCCAGAGACGCCACGGCGAGCAGCAGCACCACATAGGCGATGCCGTTCTCGCCGACGATCATCACGCGATCGCCCGGGCGCACGCCATGCTTGCGCAGGCGCTCGGCGCAGGCGGTCACGGCGCTCGCCAGTTCGCCGTAGGTCAGACGGCCGAAGTCGTCGATCAGGGCGATGCGAGCGGGCGTTTGCGCGGCGATACGCGCGGGCAGGATGTCGATGCGTGCGGGCAGATTCGCCAGCAGCGTGGCGGCGAATGCGTCCTGAAGCGAGGTGTCGGTAGCGGCAGACATGGCGGCATTGTAATGCGAGTGACGTGACTGGGCAGCGCATGGGGCAGCATGCGGAGCAGCGCGCGGGCGGCCCGGCATGGCACGTACATGGCACGTAAGGCGCGCATTCCGGGACCGCAGCCGCGATGCGTTTCATTACAATAGGCGCCCATGAGCAAGACCAAACACGTCTCGGAAACGCCTGCCACGCAGTTTCTGAAGCAAAAGAAAGTGGCGTTCACGGAACACGTCTACGAGTACGTCGATCATGGCGGCACCGCTGAGTCGGCACGTCAGTTGGGCGTGGACGAGCATGCCGTCGTCAAGACCCTCGTCATGGAAGACGAAAAGGCCCGGCCGATGATCGTGCTCATGCACGGCGACCGCACCGTCTCGACGAAGAACCTCGCGCGTCAGATCGGCGCGAAGCGCGTCGAGCCGTGCAAGCCGGAGGTCGCGCAGCGCCACTCCGGTTATCTGGTGGGCGGCACGTCGCCGTTCGGCACCCGGCGGGCCATGGCGGTGTATGTCGAGGCGTCGATTCTCGATCTGCCGCAGATTTTCATCAATGGCGGACGACGCGGCTATCTCATCGGCATCGCCCCGCCGGTGCTGCTCAATACGTTGGCAGCCAAGCCGGTGTCGTGCGCGTTGAGCGACGAATAACGCCTGCAAACACCGCCGCCTGCCCGGCACTTTGCGCCCCGGCGCAACCCCGTGTTTGCCAGAATGGGGTGACTGGGCGGGTCAAGTAGAATGGCGGCCAACACAAATCCTGCTCACACTCGAAGTTCATGGCCACACTGGTTTTTATCGTTCTCGCGTATCTGATCGGCTCCGTGCCGTTTGCGGTGATCGTCAGCCGCACGATGGGGCTTGCCGATCCCCGCAGCTACGGCTCGGGCAATCCGGGCGCCACGAACGTGCTGCGCTCCGGCAACAAGAAGGCCGCGGTGCTCACGCTGATCGGCGACGCCCTCAAGGGCTGGCTGGCCGTGTTTCTCGCGCAGCGCTTCGCCGACGCCTGGGGCGTTAGCGACTTCGGTCTGGCGGCGGTGGCCCTTGCGGTCTTCATCGGCCATCTGTACCCCATCTTCCTGCGCTTCGCAGGCGGCAAGGGCGTGGCAACGGCGGCCGGTGTGCTGATTGCCATCGATCCGATTCTGGGGCTGGCGGTGATCGCAACGTGGCTCATCATTGCGATCTTCTTTCGCTATTCGTCGCTCGCGGCGCTGGTGGCCGCCGTGTTCGCGCCGCTTTACTACGTGTTCATGTTCGGCTTCGGGCCCTATGCCCCGGCAGTGATCGTCATGGCGATGCTGCTGATCTACCGGCACCGTGCGAACATCGGCAAGCTGATTGCGGGCAAGGAAAGCCGCATCGGACAGAAGAAGTAAGGCCGTCAGGCAGACGTGTAGGCTTGCGTCGTGCCGGCTTCGGACAATAAAAAACCCGCAGCGAGTCTGCGGGTTTTTTGTGCCTGCCGCGCGTGTCAGTCGCGGAAGTTGTTGAAGTCGAGCGGGGTGTCGGTGACGTCCTTGCGCAGCAGCGCCATGGCGCTTTGCAGGTCGTCGCGCTTGGCACCCGAGACACGCACGCTGTCGCCCTGAATGCTCGCCTGCACCTTCATCTTGCTGTCCTTGATCAGACGCACGATCTTCTTGGCGAGGTCGCCCTCGACGCCCTTCTTCACCTTGACGACCTGCTTGACCTTGTCGCCGCTGATCTTCTCGACCTTGCCGTAGTCGAGGAAGCGCACGTCCACGTTGCGCTTGGCCATCTTGCTGATGAGCACCTGCGTGACTTGTTCGAGCTTGAAGTTGTCGTCGGCGTAGAGCGTGAGCTCCTGCTCCTTGTGCTCGACGCGCGAGTCCGATCCCTTGAAGTCGAATCGCGTCGAGATTTCCTTGTTGGCCTGCTCGACGGCGTTCTTGACCTCTACCATGTTGGCTTCGCTAACCACGTCAAACGATGGCATCTGGTTCTCCTGAAATGCAAAGGGTTCGTGAAAATGGCACGCCGCGCATGCCGGGTCGATCCGGCGGCGACAAGCGTGTTTGTCCGGGGTTGCCCGACGGCGCGGGGTGCGGCCGCGCGGCCGGTATAATGATGCGCAAAATTCTTTCGCCCGACATTGTAATTCAGCCGTCGGTCCTGCGTCCCTTCCGGAGGATGTCCGGCACGGCGGCGCCCACTGACTTCTCCATACTCCATGCCCCAGTTGCAACGCGACGTCAGTCTGCGCGAACTCAATACCTTCGGCCTGCCGGCCATGGCCCGCTTCGTCGTGACGATCGACAGCGAGGCATCGCTCGTCGAGGCGCTTGCCATGCCGGAACTGGCGGGCCTGCCGCGCTTGGTGCTCGGCGGCGGCAGCAACGTGGTGCTCACGCGTGACTTCGACGGGGTTGTCTTGCGCATGGCCATTCGCGGGCGCGAACGGCTCGCCGACGATGCGCATGCGCGCTACGTGCGCGGCGGCGCTGGCGAGCCATGGCACGAATTCGTCGACTGGACGCTCTCGCAGGACTGTCCCGGCCTGGAAAACCTCGCCCTGATTCCGGGCACGCTCGGTGCCGCGCCGATCCAGAACATCGGTGCCTACGGGCTGGAGCTGGCCGAGCGCTTTGCCGAGGTGCGCGCCCTCGATACGACCACGGGCACCTTCGTCACGCTCACGCGCGAGGCATGCGCGTTCGGCTATCGCGATTCGCTGTTCAAACGCGAACCCGGGCGTTACATCATCGTGGCCGTGACGCTGCGGCTGCCGCAGCCGTGGCCGCCCGTCACCGGGTATGCGGACGTGTCGCGCGCGCTCGCCGAGGCGGGCATCGACCAGCCGGACGCGCGCCAGATCTTCGATGCGGTGGTGGACATTCGCCGCCGCAAGCTGCCCGATCCGCTCGAACTCGGCAACGCGGGCAGTTTCTTCAAGAATCCTGTCGTGGATGCGCTCACGTTTGCCGAACTGCGTGAGCGGTTCCCGCAGACGGTCGGCTACGCCCAGTCGGACGGCACCTGGAAGGTCGCCGCCGGCTGGCTGATCGATCAGTGCGGCTGGCGCGGCAAGTCGCTCGGTCAGGCGGGCGTGCACGAGCGTCAGGCGCTGGTGCTCGTGAATCGCGGCGGCGCGAGCGGCGCCGATGTCGTGGCGCTCGCGCGTGCCGTGCAGGCCAGCGTGCAGGCGCGCTTCGGCGTCTTGCTCGAACCCGAGCCGCTCATGCTTTGATGGCCGTGGCGTCGGGCAGACGGTGCAAATAATCGCGCCGCAGATCGACCGTGGAGCGTACGCCGACGTCTGCGAAATGCGCCTCGAGCCACCGGCTTGCCGCGTCACGGCCACGGTCGCGCAGCGTCGTGAGGAAATTCCAGTCGGTGACGAATTTCGTCGACGAGGACAGGTCGTACAGCTCCTTGTCAGCGCGAATCGAGTGAATCAGCGGGTACTTCAGGCGCTTGCGGTACTCCGGCTTGAGCCATCCTTCGTCGAGCAGTTTGTGCACGAACGAGATGGCGCGGAATTCGCGCTGGAGCGACGCGTTGAACGTGATTTCATTCACGCGGTTCATGATCTGCCCCGGCAGCACCGGCTTTTCCTTGCGCTCGATCGGATTGATGTGAACGATCAGGATGTCGCTCGTGAGGGTCTCGTAATAGAACGGATAGAGCGGCGGATTCCCCAGATAGCCGCCGTCCCAGTAAAAGTCTTCGTCGATCTTCACCGGTTTGAACAGCCACGGCAGGCACGCCGACGCCATCGCCACGTCGAGCGTGATCTCGTGCGTGCGGAAGATACGGATGTTGCCGGTGCGGATGTTGGTCGCCGACACGAACAGACGCGTCGCCGTGCTCTCGCGCAGACGCTCGAAATCGACCTGCGCTTCGAGCACGGTGCGCAGCGGATTGATTTCGGCCGGAGGCTGCGAGAACGGCATCATCCATTGCTGCATGCTCTGCATCCAGTCGTGCCAGACCGGGTACTCGGTCGGACGGCCGTTGAGCCAACTGAAGACGGTTTGCGCCCAGGCCGTTGCCGACGAGCCGGCCTGCGACACGCCGAGCCAGAAGCTGTGCAACGACTCACGCGCTTTCTCGCGCGGATCGACGCCCGGGCGGTCGAGCAAGCCGTGCGCGAGTACAACGGCATTCATCGTCCCGGCGGAGGCGCCACTGATGCCTTCGAACTCGAGGCGTCCGTCTTCGAGCAGTTTGTCGAGCACCCCCCACGTGTAGGCGCCGTGCGCGCCACCCCCTTGCAGGCCCAGATCGATGCCTTTTCGCTTCGGGTTGCCGCGGCGACTGCGGGGGGATTTCGTGGACTTGGCGGGCGCGCGCGAACCTGCGCCGGCTGAGCCGTCTGACTCGTCTGACGCATCTGCGCTGCCTCTCGCGGCGATGTCCGTACCGTCACCGTCAGGGGTACGCTTGCGTGCGCGAGGTGTGGCGGTTTTTTGGGAAGCCTTGCCGGTGCGTGCCGGCCGGGTGAGGCCATCGGGCGGAAGCAGCGGCACATCGGTCGGCTCGAGATCGGTGCTCGTGCCGTTTGCCGTGCTCACTGGCGTGGCGTCGCCATTGTGCGTCAGAGAAGGGGGAAAAGTGGACCGCTCGCCGACAGGTGCATCGTGGGAGGGGAGGGCGGACGTGTCACCGGCAGCATTGTCGGCGGATTCGGGGGGCAGACGCGACATAGTAAGTAGCGGCGCCGGGCCGCGCTGAACCGGCCGAGAGGGCGATGGCGCGGAAGGTTCCACGCCGTCGCGATGCTGGCCAGTCGGTTAGCCGTAGTGGCAAACGTAATCGAGCGTCTCCACGACCTCGATATCGAACTTGCTATTGCCCGGCACGGAGAACTGCTGACCGGCAGCATATTCCTGCCACTCGGTCTGACCGGCCAGACGGATGCGGCAACGGCCGCCCGTGACTTCCATGATTTCGGGGGCATCGGTGCCGAACTGAAGCGTGGCCGGGAAGATCACCCCCAGCGTCTTGCGCGTACCGTCCGGGAACAACACGGTGTGCGAAACGCACTTGCCGTCGAAATAAGTGTTGGCGCGCTTGATTACGGAAACGTTGTCGAACTGCGTTGCGTTTTGCGTCATGACCGAATGCGGTGTCGAATGCGACGGAAAGTCGCGATGTAGGAGCGAAATGCCAGCCCTCAACGGGACAAGCGTGAATTCATGCTAGCACGTTTCAGACGGCTATCCGGCGCACTTTTGTGCGATGCACAACGAATTTGCCCTAATATGGTGCAAATTGCGAAATGTTCTGATGGACGTCCCGGACTGCGTCTTATCGCCATGAAACGCGCGTCAACGAGCGATGGCGGCGCGTCAGCGATGATAGCGGAACGTGAATCGCGATGGGCGATGACGATGCAGCGCGCAGGGGCGCGCGGGGAGGGAAGGGGGCGAGCGCGTGTGACGCGGGGGCGGTGCAGGCATGCCGGATGCCTGTGATCCCTGTGATGCCGCCCGGATGACATGGTGTCAGTCCGGGCGTTGTCGGGGCTGCGGTATTACACGCGGCCCAGCATCAGGTACTCCATGAGCGCCTTCTGCACGTGCAGACGGTTCTCGGCTTCGTCCCACACGACGCTTTGCGGACCGTCGATCACGTCGGCCGACACTTCTTCGCCACGGTGAGCCGGCAGGCAGTGCATGAACAAGGCGTCCGGCTTGGCGCGTTGCATGAGATCGGCGTTCACGCACCATTGCGCGAAAGCCGCCTTACGGGCCTCGTTTTCCGCTTCGTAGCCCATGCTCGTCCAGACGTCGGTCGACACGAGGTCGGCGCCTTCGCAGGCTTCGCGCGGGTCGTCGAACTCTCGCACGAACGGACGGCTCGATTCGGCCACCATCGCCTGATCGAGGCGGTAGCCCGGCGGCGTCGACACGTTGACCTGGAAGCCGAAGATCTCGGCGGCCTGAATCCACGTGTACGACATGTTGTTGGCGTCGCCGATCCACGTCACGGTCTTGCCCTTGATCGGGCCGCGGTGCTCGTAATACGTGAAGATGTCCGCCAGCACCTGACACGGGTGGTACTCGTTGGTCAGGCCGTTGATGACGGGCACGCGCGAGTGTTGCGCGAAGCGCTCGATGATCTCCTGGCCGAACGTCCGGATCATGATGATGTCGGTCATGCGCGAGATCACCTGTGCGGCATCTTCGATCGGCTCACCGCGGCCGAGCTGCGTGTCGCGCGTGTTCAGGAACACGGCGTGGCCACCCAGTTGGTGAATCCCGGCTTCAAACGACAGACGCGTGCGAGTCGAGCTCTTCTCGAAAATCATCGCCAGCGTGCGGTCGTGCAGCGGGTGATAGGTCTCGTAGTTCTTGAATTTCTTCTTGAGGATGCGAGTGCGCTCGAGCACGTAGTCATACTCGTCGAGCGTCAGGTCCGAGAACTGAAGGTAATGCTTGATGGGTTTGGCGGTGGTCATTTGGATGTTCTACTTGAGGCCGATATCGCGGGAATTCGAAGGGAACTCGCTCGCTTGCGGCACGACGAACAAGCCTTGAGGCCTGTCCCCCGGGCAGGCTCGTGAAGGTGTTCTACCGGTTGCTGGCTTGAGGGGGACGGCCCCTAGTCTACCAAATCGTTTTGTCGTCACACGAAAAGCGTATGATCGAGCCCGCTGCTGCACAGCTGGAAATGGCTGGCAAGACCGAAAAAAACATCTGCAGCAATGGCGGGGGACGGGTTTGAGTCTTATATAAGATATAATACTGTCTCTGTCGGCTGCGCTACCCGCGGTATGGCCGTCCAGGTGTTTTTTGAGGTGATTGAGCGATATGACCGACCAGGTTTCCGCGCGCGAGTATTTCATCCAGGGGCTCACCCGGGGTGGCAAGAAGTTCAGGCCGAGCGATTGGGCCGAACGTCTGTGCGGCGCCGTGTCGTTCTGCGGCCGAAGCGATACCGGCCCGAACGCATACATGCAGTACTCCCCCTATGTGCGCCCGATTATGGTGGGTGACATCAAATGCGTCGTGGTTGACGAGCGACTGCGCGACATCGAGCCGATGGCTTTCGATTTCGTGATGAATTTCGCCCGTGACAACGATTTGCAGTTGACCGAAGCCTGCTTCGTCCCCGCCGTCAAGTAATCCCCCTTGGCCGTTTTCCGGCCTGACGTGAGTGCCGGGCCTTTGGCCCCGACTCACTGTCGCGCGTTCGACCTCCTCCCCCAGCGTTCTGAAGTTCTCCCCCGCCGTCTCTCAAGAGTCGCCCATGTGTTGTTGCGACGCGACGCTGCCACGGTTTTGGCGACGCGGAGGTGGGCTCGTCGATGACCGCAGAGCCCCGCCACGACTGGGGTGCAGGGAAAATGAGCCATTTCCTTGGCGCTTATGTGAACACGCTTACATTCAACAATTCTCTCTTGCATCAAGCTGTTTCGTACGGAGCGACTTCGTCGGCCGGATGACTTAAGTGAACTGGAGAAACAGATTGATGAAGCAAGCAATGTTCAGCGCGGCAAAGGGTCTACTGGGATCGTTATGCCTGATGGGTATGTCGGCCGGCGTATCGGCTAACACGGGCGCCTACCTTTACGGTGATTTAAGCGCCAATGTGGCACATGCAGGCGGTGGCAAGCCGACGGTCGGCCAATGGGCGCAGACGGGAGACAATCTGACGCTACCTTCCGGCGGCGAATTCGGTGTCGGCTACCGTTCAGGATCGCATCTCGGCTTTGAGCTGGGCTACTCCTATCTGGGCCGTGCCGGCAGCCATTGGGTCGAGCGCCAGAATGCAGAAGGAACGGCGGGGCGGGGCACGAGCACGAGAAACGTGCGGATGCAGGGGTTCCGTCTTGCAGTGCTCGGCATCTATCCGGTGTCGGATCGATTCGAGCTATTCGGTTCGGTGGGACTTTTCGGTGTGTCGTACCGTGCGGATTCGGCGGCCAACAATAAGGCGTTCAAAGTCCGCCCTGCCGTGGGCGCGGGGGTGACGTATCGCGTCACGAACGCGGTTCATGTGCGGGGCCAGTACCAATACATCAACACGAAGCTGGCTAAGCCCGGGAAGCCGAGTGAAGAATGGGGTATTAGCAATACGCACGGGGTTCGTGTCGGCCTTGTCTACGCGTTTTGATCGATTGGCGCACGTATAAAAGAGAAAGGCTAAAGAAAGAGATAAGCCAAAGAAAAAAGCCCGCATAAAGCGGGCTTTTTAGTGTCCCGACCGTAGTCGGAACCGGCAAGCAACTTGTTCTGCCTAGCAGCTTGCGCTGTCTTAGGCAGCAGCCGACATCGCCTTGATGGCGGCCGACAGGCGGCTCTTTTGGCGAGCAGCGGTGTTCTTGTGAACGATCTTCTTGTCAGCGATGATGTCGATCGTCTTGGCCGACGTGCGCAGAACTTCCTTCGCAGCGGCTTGGTCGCCAGTGGCGATGGCCTTGCGGACAGCCTTCACAGCCGTGCGCAGGCGCGAACGCAGCGCCGAGTTGTGAGCGTTGATCTTAACGGTTTGACGCGCGCGCTTGCGTGCTTGTGCTGTATTTGCCATGTTCGGTGAATTCCTTGAATTGCTCCGCCTGATGCGGCTTCTATGCAGTTTGGCTCGGCTCCCTGGGAGACACGGTGGCCAGGAAGCAATCCATTGACTTCGAAACCGTCGATTATAGCCGAAGGCCAACGGAAATTGCAACTTCTTTGCTGCAATGCTGTGCGTATAATACGCGCAACATGAATTTGCTCAAAGCTCTCGCTACGGTCAGCGGTTTTACGATGCTTTCGCGCATCACCGGCCTGGTCCGTGAAATTCTTATCGCGCGCATGTTTGGCGCCGGTCCCATGACCGATGCCTATAACGTCGCGTTCCGCATTCCCAATCTGCTGCGCCGCCTGTCTGCCGAAGGGGCGTTTTCGCAGGCATTCGTGCCAATTCTGGCCGAATTCAAATCACAGCGTAGTGAAGAAGAGACGAAAACCCTCGTCGATTCGGTCACGACGGTGCTGTTCTGGGTCTTGCTGTCGATCACCATTGCCGGCGTGCTTGGGGCGTCGGCGGTTGTCTACGCCGTCGCGACGGGCCTCGCGCACGAGAACGGCACGTTCGACGCCGCCGTATTCATGACCCGCGTGATGTTCCCCTACATCACCCTGATCTCGATTACGACGCTCGCCGCCGGGGTGCTCAATACCTGGCGTCAGTTCTCGATGCCCGCGTTCGCGCCGGTGCTGCTCAACGTCAGCTCGATCATTGCGTCGCTGTGGGTTGCGCCGCATCTGGAGACGCCGGTCTACGCGCTGGCCTACGCCGTGATCGTTGGCGGTGTGTTGCAACTGGTTGTCCAGCTCCCGGCGCTCGCGCGAATCGGCATGCTGCCGCGCATCACGATCAATGTGGCCGCGGCACTGCGTAATGCCGGGGTGAAGCGGGTGCTGGCGAAGATGGTGCCGGCCACGCTTGCGGTGTCGGTGGCGCAGGTGAGCCTGATCATCAATACGAACATCGCGTCGCGACTGGCGCAGGGCAGCGTGTCCTGGCTGGCCTATGCCGACCGGTTGATGGAGTTTCCGACTGCGCTGCTGGGCGTGGCGCTCGGCACGATCCTGCTCCCGAGCCTGTCGCGTGCCCATGCGGACGGCGACGCCGCGGAGTATTCCGCGCTGCTGGACTGGGGACTGCGTCTGACGTTCCTGCTCGCCATGCCGAGCGCCGTCGGGCTCTTTGTCTACGCCGAGCCGCTGACCGCCACGCTCTATCAATATGGCCGTTTCGATGCGACCGACGTCACGATGACGGCGCATGCACTTACCGCCTACGGCGTGGGGCTGGTCGGGCTGATTCTCATCAAGATTCTGGCGCCGGGCTTCTATGCCAAGCAGGACATCAAGACGCCGGTGAAGATTGCCATCGTCGTACTCATCGCCACGCAGCTCTCGAACCTGCTCTTCGTGCGCTGGTTCGCCCATGCCGGACTGTCGCTGTCGATTGGCGTCGGGGCGTGCATGAACGCTGCGCTGCTGTTCGCCGGGCTGTACAAGCGGGGCATCTATCGGCCGGCACCGGGCTGGCGTCTGTTCTTCGTGCAATTGCTCGCCGCGTGCCTGATTCTGGCGGGCGTGCTGCTGTGGTTCACCCAGAGTTTCGACTGGGTGGCGCTTGGTGCACGGCCATTCGCGCGGATTGCCCTGCTTGGCGCAAGCCTGGTCCTATGCGCCGTGGTGTATTTCGGGGCATTATTCCTCATGGGTTTCAATTTCTCGTTCTTCCGTCGTCGCACGCGCTAACGCTCCACTCGCGGGCCAGTGACACGGCGGAACCCACGGATACCGCATGGCGAATCGATTTCTCGACTACTTTGCTGCACTGGTTGCGTCCGACGACGGGCTGCCGCTTACCGAGGCGGCCATCGCCATCGCGCAAGACGCCTATCCGGATCTCGACGTGCAGGACACGCTGACCCAGATCGATGCGCTTGCCGCGCGGCTGGCCAAGCGCCTGCCGACGGATGCCGGGCCGCTGCAGAAGCTTCAACTGCTCGACCACTTCTTCTTTCGCGAACTCGGCTTCACCGTCAATCAGAACGACTATTACGACCCGGACAACAGCCACCTGCATATCGTGCTGGATCGGCGTCGCGGTATTCCCATCTCGTTGGCCGTGCTCTGCATGGAAATCGGTCATCAGATCGGCTTGCCGTTGCGTGGCCTGTCGTTCCCGGGGCATTTCCTGCTCAGGCTTGCTGTGCCGGCTGGCGATGTCGTCATCGACCCGATCTCGGGCCACTCGCTCTCGCCGCAACGGCTGCTCGAGATGGTCGAGCCGTATCTGAAGCACTATCGCGACGAAAGCGCCGAGCCGATTCAGGAGCTGGCGCTGTGGGCGCTGCTGCATCCGTTCCTGGAACCGGCCACGCCGCGCGAAATCCTCGCCCGGATGCTGCGCAATCTGCGGGCGATCTACACGCAGAGCGAGCGATGGGAGCGTTTGCTCGCGGTGCAGGAACGTATGGTGCTGCTCTTGCCCGATCAGCCGGCGGAGACGCGCGATCGCGGGCTGGCTTATGCGCGTCTCGGTCTGGTTCGCCCGGCGCAGGACGATCTCGAGAGCTATCTGGGCAAGCGTCCCGATGCGGAAGACGCCGACGCGATTCGTCAGGTGCTCGATGATCTGAGCCGTCGTCCGGGAAGCCACGGGTAAGGTCTGGTCGCTTCCCTTGGTGTTGCGCCCAAAGAAAAACGCCAGCCTATCGGCTGGCGTTTTGACTTTCTGCACCGCTTATCAAGCTGGATCACGAGGATTGGGGCTTGTCGCGGCGCGTATGGAGGCATATGGCGACTGACGGCGGCACCTCGCCCCTCACGCCGACTGCGCCGCGAGTTCCTGCACTTGCCGTTGCAGACCCGGTTTGTAACCGAAATGAAAGAACACCTCGGCCATCAGGAACATCGGCGCGATAAATATCTGGAAGAGGTTGTCGAGCAGCGCGGGTTTGCGTCCCTCGAAATGGTGGCCGATCAGTTGGATGATCCAGCCGCCCACGAACAGCACGCCGAAGACGGTCAGCGCCCAAGGCCAGGGCAGTCTCGCCAGATGCTGCGTGATCGCCAGCAGCACCGCGAAAAAGGCTGTCATGGCGAGTGCGAGCGGAACATCGAGCAGGAAGTAATACATCAGCAGCACCAGCACGATCACGTGCGTGGCGTTCAGGCCGCTCGGGCCGAGCGGCACCCACGAGAACGCTTGCATCACCGCAAGAATAATCATGGGAACGCCAAAGAAATGCGTGAGACGGTTCTTGGGACTGCGGTGATAGCGCTGGTAGAACGACATCTGTTGCGCCAGTGATTTCATGCCAGCCTCCTGCCTCGGGGACGGGGACACTGCGAGGGCGCCGGCGATGGGGCCGGCGTCTTGGCCGAGCGCAAGTTGCGATCGGCATTCCATTGTAGTCACAGTCGGAGCGATATCTTGCTGCGGTGCGTCAAAGTGCCCCGGATGCCGCTCGACCGGATTTACGGTCTCATTGCGGTCTTAACGCGGTCTTAATGCGGTCTTATTTCGGCTGCATACGGATTGCACCGTCAAGCCGGATGACCTCACCGTTGAGCATCGGGTTTCGAACGATTTGCTCCACGAGCATGGCGTATTCCGACGGCTTGCCCAGCCGGGGCGGGAACGGCACCATTTGCCCGAGCGATGCCTGCACTTCGGCTGGCATGGCGAGCATCATGGGCGTTTCGAAAATGCCCGGCGCGATGGTCATGACGCGGATCCCGATGCGCGACAGGTCCCGTGCCACGGGTAAGGTCAGGCTCGCCACGCCTCCCTTTGAGGCGGCATACGCAGCCTGTCCCATCTGGCCGTCATAAGCCGCCACCGAGGCGGTGTTGACGATCACGCCGCGCTCACCTTCGCTGTTCGGTTCGCCCTGGCTCATCGCGTTGGCCGCCAGACGGATCATGTTGAACGTACCGATCAGGTTGATCTGGATGACGCGGGAGAAGGTATCGAGGGGATGCGGGCCGTCGCGGCCCACGGTCTTGCTGCCAATGGCGATGCCCGCGCAATTGATGAGGCCGCGCAATGTACCGAGCGCCTGCGCTGCCGTCACCGCGGCGTTGCCATCGTCTTCGCGCGTGACGTCGCATTTGACGAACTTGCCGCCGAGTTTCTCGGCGAGCGTTTGGCCCTCGTCGACGTTGACGTCGGCGAGCACGACTTTCGCGCCGAGTCCGGCAAGCCAGCGCGCGGCAGCCGCGCCCAGGCCCGAGGCGCCACCGGTGATCAGAAACACATTGCCCTGAATTTCCATGCGTCATCCTCCTTCGGCAAAAAAGGCGGCCCAGTGTGAACTGGCCGCCTTTTTCCATCGCGTCATTAACGTCGACCCGAGCGTGAGCGCCAAATGCAGCACCGCGTCACGAGGGCGACGGCGACCGGCTTACTTCAGTGCATCGAACACGCGCGAGCGGATTTCGTCCACGCTGCCCTGGCCCGAGATCTTGCGATACTGCGGTGCCGCGACGATCGCGCCCGGGCTGCCATGCTTGGCCCAATCCGAATAGTAGGCGACGAGCGGCTTGGTTTGCGATTCGTACACGGTGAGGCGCTTCTTGACGGTTTCTTCCTTGTCGTCGTCGCGCTGCACCAGCGGTTCGCCGGTCACATCGTCCTTGCCTTCGACCTTGGGCGGGTTGAACGTGACGTGATACGTGCGGCCTGATGCCGGGTGCGTACGACGGCCGCTCATGCGGGTGATGATTTCGTCGAACGGCACGTCGATTTCGAGCACGAAGTCGATGGCGACGCCGGCTTCCTTCATGGCTTCCGCCTGCGCGATGGTGCGCGGGAAACCGTCGAACAGATAGCCGTTCTTGCAGTCGTCGGCGGCCAGGCGCTCACGCACCATGCCGATAATGACGCCGTCCGGCACGAGGTCGCCTGCGTCCATGAAACGCTTGGCTTCGAGACCGAGTTGGGTGCCTTCCTTGATCGCGGCGCGCAGCATGTCGCCGGTCGAGATTTGCGGGATGCCGAATTTTTCTTTGATGAAAGTTGCTTGGGTGCCCTTGCCGGCCCCGGGTGCCCCCAACAAAATCAGACGCATCGATGACTCCTGAAAGTTTGTGATTTGTGAATGCTGTGCGTGCGGCAGGCAGGTGTGTCTCCGGCCATTTGCGGCGGCTGCGGGTCCTGTGACCGGGGCAACCGCGCTGCACGCGGGCGACGCGCTCGGCAGGGCGCGACGCACGCAACCGGGAGTCTGCTCGCGAGAATCACAGCGATTATGCCACGACGTGCCCGCCCGGCGGCGTTTTGCCGACCTGCGAAAGTCGTGCCGGTGTGATTTCCGGGACGCTGGCGCGAGTGTCTCGCTGGCGTGGCGGCCCCGGAATTCGCGTGGGATCGGACCTCAGTTCTGGAGCAATGCGCGAACGCGTTCGAGATCTTCCGCGGTGTCGACGCCCGGCAGTGGCGCGTCGTCGGTCACGAGCACGGCGATACGTTCCCCATGCCAGAGGGCACGGAGTTGCTCGAGCGATTCCGCAGTCTCGATCGGCGCCTGCGGCAGGCTCGGATAGCTGCGCAGGAACTTGGCGCGATAAGCGTACAGCCCGATGTGACGGAAGATCGGCGTGGTCGCGGCAGGCAGCGTTGCCGCGTTGGCAAGCCCGGCGGACCACGCGTCGCGCGACCACGGAATGGGGGCGCGCGAAAAGTAGAGCGCACGGCCATGCGCGTCGAGCACCACCTTGACGACGTTCGGCGAGAAGATCTCCGCGTTGTCGGTGATCGGGTGCGCGGCCGTCGACAGCGCACATTCCGGATGTTCCGCCAGATGCGCCGCCACCGCGTGCACCAGACGCGGATCGATAAGGGGCTCGTCGCCTTGCACGTTGACGACGATGGTGTCGTCGGACCACCCCTGCTGGACGGCGACCTCGGCAAGACGGTCGGTGCCCGTCGGGTGATCGGTGCGTGTCAACACGACATCGAAGCCATGCGCCGAGACGGCATCGACCACGCTCTGGGCGTCAGTGGCGACGACGACCTGGCTGGCGCCCGATTCACGGGCCCGTTCGGCCACGCGCACGACCATCGGCTCGCCGCCGATGTCCGCGAGCGGCTTGTTGGGCAGACGCGTTGACGCGAGGCGCGCGGGCACCACGGCGACGAAGTCGACGGTATGGATCGAATCGCTCACGATGCGGACTTGTCGTCGTTCAGCGGCACGGGCGTGCCCTCGACAGACTGACGCGCTTCATCGGCCAGCATGACGGGAATGCCATCGCGAATCGGATAGGCGAGCTTGTCTGCGTGGCAAATCAGCTCCTGGGCTTTCTTGTCGTACTCCAGGGGGCCCTTGCACAACGGGCAGACGAGAATCTCAAACAGTCGGTTGTCCACGCAATTTCTCCACTACCAGTGATACGAGGCGCGCATCGAGCGCGGCCTCGGCAGGCACGGCCCACACTCGCGGGTCGGACCAGGTGACGCATTTTACTGCATCCTTTTCGGTGATCAGGATGGCATCGGCGGCCACGCCGTCGAACGGATTCGTCGCAAAGTCGTAATGATCGGGCAACGGCAGCGTCTCGATTGCCAGACCGGCGGCGCGCAGTGCCGCGAAGAAGCGCTCAGGGGCGCCAATACCCGCTGCCGCCAGCACGCGTTTGCCCGCAAAGTGCGAGAGCGTCCGGGTGAGGGCGGGTTGGCTCACACACCATGCGTCGCCCAGCGTGAGCGTCAGTCGCCAGGTATTGGGCCACTCGGGAAGCGTTCTGCCGTAGGGATCGTTGACGAGATTGGCGTCGCGCGCACGCGAAAGCGGCTCGCGCAGCGGCCCGGCAGGCAGCAGGAAACCGTTGCCGCCCAGCCGGTGATCGAATACGGCGATCTCGACGTCGCGTGCCAGCGCGTAGTGCTGGAGGCCGTCGTCGCAAACAATGACGTCACACGCCGGATGTGCGGCAAGCAATGCGCGACCGCCCTCGACACGCGAAGGCCACACCCACACCGGCGCGCCCGTGCGTTGGGCGATCAGCAGCGGCTCGTCGCCGACATCGTCCGGTCGCGCCGTCGCGCTGACTTCGGTCGGTCGAGACAGTGTTGCCCCGTAGCCGCGAGAAAGGACGCCGGGCGTATAGCCGTGCGCGCGCAGTGCGCCGACGAGTGCGATGACGGTTGGGGTCTTGCCCGTGCCGCCGACCGTCAGGTTGCCGACGACGACGACCGGCACCGGCAGTCGCGTCGACGTTTTCCATCCCTGACGAAAACTCAGACGTCGCCACGCGGCAAGCGCGCCGAAAATCCACGACAGGGGCCACAACAGCCAGGCGACGAGTCCTCGCCGCTGCCATTGAGCGCTCACCCAATGCACGAGCGAACCGGACAGGCGTGGCACCAGCGCGCGCGAACGCGTGCCGCTGGTCTGGCCTAAGCGCGATGGGGGCGTCGTCATCGGGACGGGGAGGCCGCCTCGCCATGCGCAGCCGTCGAGCGCGCGGCGAAAGTCAGTCGTGACAAACCGGCCTCGCGGGCGGCTTCCATCACGTTGATGACCGACTGGTGGGCGCTCTTGGCGTCGGCGTTGATGACGACGACCGGCGCTTCGGCACCGCTATTCGCGGGGCCTGCGGCCTGACGCAATGCGGCCGTGAGACTCGCGACATCGCGCTGCGTGAGCGCGTGCCGGTCGATGGCGTAACTGCCATCGGCGCCGACCGACACCACAATCTGACGCGGCGGCACGACGGCTTTTTCTGCGTCGGCGGTCGGCAGATTGACCTTGAGCGCGGTGTAACGCGTATAGGTTGTGGTGACCATCAGGAAGATCAGAATGACGAGCAGCACGTCGATGAGCGGGATCAGATTGATCTCCGGCTCATCACGCGTGGAGAGACCTCGACGGAAATTCATCGCGCGTGTCTCACCTCAATGCCGCGGCAGCGTGGCATCGAGAAAATGGACCGCTTGCGTCTCGAGTTCGACCAGAAACGCGTCGACGCGCGTGCGGTAGTAGCGGTAGAAGATCATCGCGGGAATCGCAATCATCAGACCGAAACCGGTGTTGTACAGCGCCACCGAGATGCCGTGCGCCAGTTGCGCCGGGTCGGTGCCTGTGGCGTCTTGCGCGCCGAAGATCTCGATCATGCCGATGACCGTGCCGAACAGTCCCATCAACGGGGCGACCGACGCGATGGTGCCCAGCGCAGGCAGGAAGCGTTCGAGTTCATGGGCGACGGCGCGCCCGGTTTCCTCCAGCGCTTCCTTGGCGCCTTCGCGCGGACCCTGCGGGTTGTGCGCGACGTAGCGAACGCCGGTCGCGAGTACGCGTCCGAGCATCGAACCGCGCGCCAACGCTTCGGTCGCGTCCTGCTTGGCCGAACCACGGCGGGCGAGCGTGATCGCGTTTTCGAGAACGCCGCTTGGCAGCACGCGCGCGCGGCGCAGTGACAGGGCGCGCTCGACGATCAGGGCGAGGGCGATAACGGATGCGATGAGAAGTGGCCAGATGGGCCAGCCGGCGGCCTGGATGACGGCGAACAAAGACGACCTCTTGCTTGTTGCGGGGGGATGGGCAAACGAGTCCGAACTGTAGCGTGCAGGGTGGGGATGGGCAAGCACCGTTTTCCACATCATCCGAGTACAAGGATGTGGACAACCTTTGGATACGTTCGGCAACTCTTTGACTCAGCGGTATTTTTTAGTTCGTGATTAAAAAATGAGCAACCAGTGGTTTCAGAAATGAACACCACCGCAAGCTCACAATTCCCAAGAAGTCCTCGATGGCCTGTGGATAACTGTGTGTACATGTTGGCTTCAGAGCATATATCTTGGCGATGCCCCCGGAATGGCGTCGCGGCGCGACGGCGAAGTCGGCCGGAAAGCCTCATAAATCAAGGGTTTGACGTTGCGATGTAGGAAAAATGGGGCGTCCGGGCGCGAAAACCCTTAAATTAGCGGGCCTGTGGACAGTTTTTCGTCAGCGAACACGCATGAACCTATCTTTCGACGACGCCCGGCCCAACGGTGGTGCGGATCGCGTGCTAAGTGTTTCGGATTTGAACAAGGCCGTTGCCGGCGTGCTGGAGCGGAGCTTTCCGCTCGCGTGGGTCAGTGGCGAAATCTCGAACTTCACGCGCGCGGCCAGCGGCCACTGGTATTTCTCGATCAAGGACGCACAAGCGCAAATGCGCTGCGTGATGTTCCGCGGTCGTGCGCAACACGCCGACTTCTCGCCCAGAGAGGGCGACCGCGTCGAAGTGCGCGCGTTGCTCTCGATGTACGTACCGCGCGGGGAGGTCCAACTCAATGTCGAGGCGATCCGCCGTGCCGGGCAGGGCAATCTGTATGAGGCGTTCCTGAAACTCAAGGAGAAGCTTGCCGCCGCGGGGCTCTTCGACGCGCAGCGCAAGCGCGCGTTGCCCCGATATGCCCGCCGCGTGGGCGTGGTCACGTCGTTGCAGGCCGCGGCGTTGCGCGATGTGCTCACGACGCTCGCCCGCCGTGCACCGCACGTCTCGGTCGTGGTCTATCCGGCGCCCGTACAGGGGGCCGACGCCGCCTCACGTCTGGCTGCCGCACTCGATACGGCCAACGCCCGTCGCGAGGTCGACGCCATTCTGCTGTGCCGCGGCGGCGGTTCCATCGAAGACCTGTGGGCGTTCAACGAAGAAGTGCTCGCCCATGCGATCGCGCGCAGCGAGCTACCCATCGTCTCCGGTGTGGGGCATGAAACCGATTTCACGATTGCCGATTTCGTGGCCGACGTGCGTGCGCCCACGCCGACGGCGGCTGCCGAACTCATCAGCGCGGCACGCGACGAGTGCCTGCGCGAGGTCGAGCGTGAGCGTCAGCGCCTGAGCCGCGCGATGTGGCGCACGCTGGAGCAGCGCGGCCAGCAGCTCGACAGCCTTTCGCGCGGGCTGGTTTCGCCACGTGAGCGTCTGGCGCGTCAACGCGGGGAACTGGCGCACCTGAGCGATCGCATGCGTCACGCGCTGGAGCGCCCGCTGGCCCAGCGTCGCGGCCGTTTCGAGATGTTGCGCCTTCGTCTGGCACGCGCCGTGCCCGACGTCGGGCCGCAGCACGAGCGTGTCTCGTTACTGTTGCAACGCATGCAAAGCACCATGTCACGCCGTGCGGAGCGCGCCGGCCAACGACTTGCCGATGCCACGGCGCAACTCGAATTGCTCAATCCGCGCCGCACGCTGCAACGCGGTTACGCCGCGGTGCTTGACGCGAAGGGGCAGCCGCTGCGCGATCCGAGGCGGTTGCAGCGGGGGCAGCAAGTGACGATGCATCTGGCCGACGGTGCGGCGGATATCGGCATTGGTGAGGTTCAGGTCAGGCTAGACGATACTTTTTAGCGCGAGCCGGTTCGTCAATGCTGACAAATCGCAGGCGTCGGGCGTCGATTCGCTGGAATTGACAACCAATCGTCACACGGATGTCGGATAGTGAGGTGAATCAAGTAACCGTGCGGTTTGCGGGGTTTTCGCATCTGCCCTAGAATCGAAGGCTCCGGATAACGCAAAATCGGGTTCCCCTCAGAGCACAAAGGATAATTGCCATGGAACACAAGCTCCCTGAACTGCCGTACGCCATCGATGCACTGGCGCCGACCATCTCCAAGGAAACGATGGAGTATCACTACGGCAAGCATCACCAAGCCTATGTGACCAACTTGAACAACCTGATCAAGGGCACCGAATTCGAAAACGCCAGCCTTGAAGACATCATCAAGAAGTCGTCGGGCGGCGTGTTCAACAACGCAGCACAGGTGTGGAACCACACCTTCTTCTGGAACACCCTGTCGCCGAAGGGCGGCGGTGCGCCGTCGGGCGATCTGGCCAAGGCCATCGACGCCAAGTTCGGTTCGTTCGACGCCTTCAAGGAAACCTTCTCGAAGTCGGCCGTGGGCAACTTCGGTTCGGGCTGGACGTGGCTCGTGAAGAAGGCCGACGGTTCGGTCGACATCGTGAACACCAGCAACGCCGCCACGCCGCTGACCGGCGCTGACAAGCCGCTGATCACCATCGACGTGTGGGAACACGCCTACTACATCGACTACCGCAATGCCCGTCCGAAGTTCGTCGAGGCATTCTGGAATCTGGTCAACTGGGAATTCGCCGCGAAGAACTTCGCGTAATGGAACCTCCCGGATTTTGCCGGCCGATAAAAATCGACTTCGGCGATACGCGCTGAAGGGAACGCCAGATGCCCAACCCGAGCGTCTCGCGTCGCCGGCAAAACGAAAACCCACCGCTTGCGGTGGGTTTTTTTGTTTTCAGCGCTCGCAGGATCGCAGACTTCTGCGCTGCACTTGATCGTGGTCAACATTCGCGCGTGTCTGCGTCGTTAGAGTGAGAACTTCAAACTGAACGGACGATGTATGCCCGACCCTGCGCCAGCGCGTGAGACTCACGCCACGACACTTTCCTTCGCTCCCGACGCCTTGCGCGAAGCCAGCGGCCCTGAATCGCCGGGCGACGACTCGCCCCATCGCTACTGGCTCGCGGGCGCTCACCTGATGTGCAGCCTGCCCCCCGCCGCTTGGACGCTCTTCCGTCTGGCTGAGCACAAGCGCGGTGGCACTGCGACGCACATGTGGCGTGTTGGCGCGCTCGCCTGGCGTTTCGCGCAAGCGCTTGGCATGCCCGGCATCGAGGCACAGGCGCTTGGACTGGCGGCGGCACTGCACGACACCGGCAAGTTGTGTATTTCAAACGCGATATTGGAAAAACCGGGTCGGCTGACGCGCGACGAGATGCATGTGATGCGTATGCATCCGCAGTTGGGGGCCGATATATTGAGCGCCATCGGTGGCGCGGCATGCGAGTTGGCGGCGACCGTGGCGCGCACGCACCATGAGCGCTATGACGGCACCGGCTATCCGTACGGTCTGTCGGGGAATCGTATTCCGTTGGCAGGACGGATCGTAGCGCTGGTCGACGTGTTCGACGCGCTTGCGAGTCACCGTCCGTATCGTGCGGCACTCAGTCCGGCACAGATCGTGGGCGCGATGCTCGCCGAGCGTGGGCGTCACTTCGATCCGTGGCTGCTGGATCGCTTTCTGGAGCGCTCGCTCGGGGCAGCGTTGGCGATATCGGGCGGCGCGCGTTGAGCGCGCACCGTCGAATGTCAACGATTAGCGCGGCAGGCCCGAAATCTTGGCGCCCGGGCCGAGGTTCTTGCTCTTGAACCAGCCCTGATTCATTTCCAGCGCATAACGCACCGCCGCACGCGGGCAGTGGTTGTCGTCGGTCTGCGGGGCCATGTCTTCGATGTTTACGATCGTGCCGTCGTCGGCCAGAAACGCGATGGACAACGGCAGATTGGTGTTTCTCATCCAGAAGCAGTGGCCGGCGCTTTGCTCGAACACGAAGAGCATGCCGGCGTTGGCGGGCATGGTCGTGCGATACATCAGGCCTTGCTCACGGTCGGCCTCATTGGCGGCGACTTCGGCCTTGATGAGGTACATGCCGGCGGAGAGCTGAACGGTCGGGAACTGTCCGGGTTGCTTGATTTGCGCGGTGGCGCTGACCGGCACGAGTGCCATGACGGCGGCGGCGGTGGCGAACGTGGCGCTGGCGGCGAGCGCGGCCAGTTGACGTGAAATCCGGATCACAAACGGCTCCTGGGAAGATCGGGGGGACGTCAGTCGGGGGAACGTCAGGGAACGTCCGACAATCGGCGAATCATTGTAGCCGCCGGACGAAAAAAAAGCAGGTTGCATGAGCAACCTGCTGATTACC
>NZ_JAELTP010000216.1 GCF_016428915.1 Pandoraea sp. ASV26 | reverse complement strand
AGTCAAACTTGTCCAGGAGGACGAGGTCGGCGGCTTCGATGGCGACATCGCTTCCTGTAACGACCGCGACGCCGACGTCTGCGGCGCGGAGAGCTGGGGCGTCGTTGACACCATCACCGGTCACGGCGACGACGTTGTCACGCTTGCGGAATTCTTGGACGATGCGGAGTTTCTGCTCGGGCGTTGTACGAGCAAAGACAATCTCGCTGTATTCGCAGACAATGTCCCAGTCGTCATCTGTCAGCCCTGTCATGGACTGACCCTCAAGCAAGAGGCTACGCTGTTCGCCACCTAAGCGAGAAGCACGTAGATCGCATGCCGAAATACCGAGCTTGGACTGGAGTTTCTCGATCGTGTCTGGATCACGGCCTGTGGTGAAGATGCCAGTGTTGCGAGCGATGGCGGCAGCTGTGAGGCCATAGTCGCCGGTAACCATGAAGAATCTGGCGCCTGCACGGCGGCACTCGCTTACGGTTCGTGCGGTTTCAGGACGTGGCGGGTCAGTTATTCCCAAGATGCCAATTATGTTGAGGTTGCTCAATGCGCTGCTGGTTATCTCGTCGCTGAAAGCGTTGGTGTTGATTGCGCTTTTTGGCCAAACTGCCTTTTCGCAAAGCACAATTACGCGCTCGGCGTTTTCAGACAGCATATC
>NZ_JAELTP010000215.1 GCF_016428915.1 Pandoraea sp. ASV26 | reverse complement strand
CCAGAGAGGTGAGACGGCGTTTGGCCCTATCTTGCAGTGGCGACTGTACCTGGGAACGGCCATCAGCAATAACCAGGCGCGACGGTCACTCGACGGTCGGCAGATGGATTTGCAAGTGAAGCAGCTGTTGATGGACCATGTACCACAGCTTGTCGTATGGGTGTGTAGGAGGGCCCGCGTTATACTCTACGATAAGCTCCTCGTCGGCGCCAGGGACGTACCTTCGACGCGGATGCTACATAACGACCCGAACGTAGGGAAGTATGGAGGATCGTGGCTGACGGACGAGAGGAATGCCGGATACCTTCGCGGAACACGCAATGCCTTGCTCCGGCAGATTGAGCAACGGGCGGAATTGCGAAGGGCTTTCCTGTACCGAACTGGCTAGCGATAAGACCTGCTTTTAGCGGAGTACTTATAGTTTTCTCCCTTCTTACAGTAGAAGAAAAGAATGAATCCAAAAATAACATTCCTAGTAGTATTATATAATACTGTACAGTATTATACTTAAAATAATCTATTATATTATTATTAGTATAATCTACTTAACTATAATAATAACCTACTTTTTTTATTATACCATGTTTCTAAGTAGATGACTCTGTTCGTTTTGAGGCTCCGGTTCGGGTCAGCTGTAGTTACCGACGCTGGGTCTGTCTCTTAT
>NZ_JAELTP010000214.1 GCF_016428915.1 Pandoraea sp. ASV26 | reverse complement strand
GGCCAACATACCTTTCTCTGGAAGCAGATATCACATGCCCGTCTGGGAGGCATTTTACGCCATTAGCTGAAGATGTTTGGGCGTAAGAATGAGTCGGAATGATCGGAGTCCGTGGGAGGGCGCTCAACTGGATTAAATTCAAACAGGCGGCCCACAATTTGTAGGAGGGTCGTCCCGGAGGCCGCGATTCCGATTACATAACATTTGTTCAAGGGCTCGATATTTTACTCCGTGCAATTGCCTGAAGCGCCACTACAAAGCATAGCGACTTGAATCAATTGTTTGGCGGGAATGGCTGTCATGTGATCCGTTGTACCCCGTTTGCTGGACCATATGTTGCATACTTAACTGTGTCCAAATGCGCGCCGTCAGGTTTACGGACGCGGACGATTGCGGAGCGACGTCAATCGAAAATTACGGGGCCCTCAATGAGCTATGAAATTAAGCGAGACAATAGGGAGATGATGGCAGAGCCAGCATCAGGAAACCGATGCAATGACTGTCTCGTAGATATGAAGCTCCGCAACGAACACGCAGACGGCGCAGGTTGCCTGCGACCAACAGACAACTGTATCTCATCGGTGCACTGTCTATGTTTCAGCAGGGTTGAGTTGCAAATACGCTATCGATTTCATGTGACAGTCTGAAGCTTTCTCAGCTACTAT
>NZ_JAELTP010000213.1 GCF_016428915.1 Pandoraea sp. ASV26 | reverse complement strand
GATTCCACGATGCAAATGCTGCCTATACCCAATGCAAATGTAATAAATAAAAAACGTCAAACGACTCCAGTATGCCAACGCCAAAAGGCCATGCAAGTCTCAACGCACGTCAACGATTCCACCTCTTCTATAGCTTGTTATACCTCCTTCAATGCTCCTTCTGCTCCATTTCCCGCATATGCTTGACAAACGACTTCTTGTGAACCATGCCTGCATATCGGCCATCCTTGATCGCGCAGATATATCGCAGGCCCAGCTTGGCAAAACATTCATACACAAGGTCCATCGGCGACTTCAAGTTAAGAGTAACCGGTGCCTGTCCTCAATTAGCAATGCAGCTCATCATCATAATTTGCACGCGAAACCTACAGGGTCGATATAAGGTGTAAAGTCCGTCGGGTCGCTATATTCCTCCTCGTCTTCGTCAATGCTCGGGACTCGATCCATCAAGCAAAGACTCGCCGTCTCGTCTTCAAGCTGATCCAGAGCAAACTCCAAGTCCGGTGCTGGAATCAACCCAACAAGAATATCATGGCGCAAAATAGGTAGTCCACCATCTAGTTCTCCAGCTCGGTGCAGAATCTCCAGTTTGGCTCGAAGCTTGGTCGCTGCTACAAGCGGCGAGTTTGTGATATCAATGATCCGTTCTCGACGGAGGCGAGGAATAATGT
>NZ_JAELTP010000212.1 GCF_016428915.1 Pandoraea sp. ASV26 | reverse complement strand
GCTTGAGGGGATTCTCCGGGAAGAGCGCCGCGAGCTGGAGCGTGGTCGCCAACAGCTGTTCTTGGACCGCCTTGCGTTCCGCAAGCGCGTACGCGAGGTGCAGGATGGTTTGAAGGTTGCAGCTGAGACGGGAGGCGAGCAAGGTGCGCGTATGGCACAGGACGCCGTGCAAGAGGGCGACTCGATGACTTTCCAGCCTGCCTCATCTGGAGCGGGTCAGCCGCCAAGCGCGGATGGTCAGGCCAAGTCGTTTGAGGCATAGAGGCCATCAAAGGATGCGGACTGAAAAATAATACCTAACAACGGCGTCTGGATTTATGAACAAGGTAGTCGAGGGCAAGAAGGGCAACGGGCAATCGTTTATCAACATTGACGAACTGTCGGGCACAGTCGACTTGTTGATTGGAGAGCAGTAAGGAGGTGGTGGAATGAGTATCAAAAATGACACAGTTTTCAGAATTGATAATTGTAGCTTTAGTATTTGTTTGATCTAGTTTCTTGTTTAGTGTACGACTTGTAACGTCAATATATAATACCACACCATTGACCAACATTCCATTTTTAAGCATTAGACGTGTAAAATATGGCTCAATTAAGTACACAATATAACCAAGAAATTACAAAGTCTGGCACGCCAGTCTCCGCGCACTGAATGTCCTTACTGATCACTTATTC
>NZ_JAELTP010000211.1 GCF_016428915.1 Pandoraea sp. ASV26 | reverse complement strand
CATAAACTCACCCAAGGATATCAGTGCGGAATCCTCCTCTCCTTACAGACCGCTCCGCCTCTCCGACGCACGCATAGCGCTTTTCTTTCTTGCACTGCTCCAGTCCGCATTTTTCAGCACCGGCAACATCGCGTCCCTTTCCTCTTTTAGTCTAGAGAGTGTGAATCGTCTATTCCCCATCTTCGACCCACTCTCGCAGGGCGCGCTCCTCATCCTCAAGATTATGATGCCATTCGTCCTCATCTCTGCCAACCTGGGTGTTCTGAATGTGCGACTCGGCGTAGCTCCGTCAGCGCTCTTCATGGTCGTCATGGCCATTAGCGACATTCTCACGCTGTACTTTTTCTGGGTCGTCAAGGATGAAGGCTCGTGGCTGGAGATTGGCTCGACGATTAGCCACTTTGCCATTGCTAGCTTGCTTTGCGTGTTTGTCGCCGCATTGGAGGCGGTTAGTGCCATGTTTGTTGCCGGCATAGAAGTTGAGGAGGACGAGGAAGGCTCTTCGAATACTGCTGCGGATACGACTGGAAAGGAGGCATCGGCTACCAAGAACGGCGATGTCGCAAAGGGGGCGGGGAATGGCCATGCTGCTTTGCCAGCGGCCGGTAAGGGAAGCGTGAGACAGAAGAAGAAGAAGAGCAAATAAAGATGCGGCCATCACGTACAATCAGGGTAGGGG
>NZ_JAELTP010000210.1 GCF_016428915.1 Pandoraea sp. ASV26 | reverse complement strand
GTATATAACATACTTGATAAAGGCCATGATCTAGAAACGGCTGACATCATTTTTTGGCCCATAAATCGATTTGGCTGTCCCTATCCATGGGTGACGACAGCCTGACATCTCGGTCGTGGCTCAAGTGGCTGCTAAATGTAAGCAGGACAAATGCGTCATAATTCTGCAAACGCAGAGTATAAATAAGCCACTTTGCTACCAGAACCTATTTATTCATGCTTAACCTTAGCTACCACCAATTGTGCGTGCACTAGCTCAGAACCAGCGGACTTTTGCTAGAAAACTTGATGCAAGATACTACACAGTACTCCCAGCCACTGGAAGCATCCACACAAACACTACAATCAAGAGTTTAATTGGGCTGAAAAAAAAACGTGATTACTTCTCTAAGGCTCGTAAGACCATACCATCCTACATTACATCGGCATAACGTATCCGATACAGCATACCATCGTCGCAGTCCAGGCAGAGGCAGCAGAAGCGCTAGCCTAATCCCTCCACACGCCCACCCGTGTTGACGAAAAGAGAACTGAAGCCCGTCGATTGTGAGCAAGTAGTATGCATCATCACTGGTTAATGCATCGAGCCTCGAAAGGCTGTGACGCTATACTTAGCTTGCAGTCGCCTCGTCGCTCTTCTCCACCTTCAAGTCTAATAGCTAGTACGTCGTAAAGCCGGGTTACAC
>NZ_JAELTP010000209.1 GCF_016428915.1 Pandoraea sp. ASV26 | reverse complement strand
AGATGTGTATAAGAGACAGCTGTAATGTCGCTGGAGGTCTGATTTGCGGTTGAAGCTCTGGAGAACAAGTTAGTGAGGGAGTCGGAAGTAGTATCTGGCAAAGGCTTACCTTGTTGCAAGAGTCCCAATCACACTGGAAGGGACGAGTAGAAGGCTCGTATTCAACAAGCTCGAGGAGTTCCATTGTTGCGAATGAATTGAAGTGTAGAAATTATAATATGCAAGGGTGTAAAGGTGAGATGGATACTTCTAAGAATGGTCAGCATATGCCAAGTTAGTTCAGGATGGCAACTTCAGCACTTACTTTCTATTGTATACTTTCTTCCCAGATGAGCAAAGTCTGTTGTAGAACAGATATGCAACTAGAGACGGCAAGATGTGCTTTTTTCTCTTCTTTGGATTTTTCTGGCTGTCGAGACTCTCTGGGACGGTGACGGAGCTGTGAAGAAATGAAGGGATGCGTGCCAAAGAAAGTCTGTTGGAGCGTACGAAGACAGCAGACTGGTATAAGGCAAGACAAAAGTAAGGGCGAGTGAGGGCAGATGGAGCAAGAAGAGGGGCTTGTAGAAAACCAAGCCTGTGTCTTGAGTCTTTTGCTGGGGCAGAAACAAGATGAAGGGAGAGTGGGAAAAAAGAAGAAAGGAGGAACAGGAATGAGAATGGTTCAGGAACCAGAAGCTGCTTGTGAAA
>NZ_JAELTP010000208.1 GCF_016428915.1 Pandoraea sp. ASV26 | reverse complement strand
TAGAGACAGATGCTGAAGACGGCACCCTGCATGGTGGCAAAGCCACTGTCAAGCTCTTTGGCGTGACAGAGGAAGGATACTCGGTACTGCTGCACGTCACAGACTTCAAACACTACCTCTATGTCGCGGCTCCGGTATCTTTCCAGCCGCAAGACTGTCCTGCGTACAAGGCTTTTTTGGAGACGCAGATCGCGCAACACCAGCCGGCAATCCATTCCATACAATTCACGACCCGCGAAAACATATTTGGCTTCCAGGGCAACCACCTGAGCCCATATCTCAAGATCACCGTCACAGACCCCAAATTCATCAACAAAGTTCGAAGTACAATAGAAAGCGGAAGCGCAAACTGGAAGGGCATGTGGAAGGGTGTTGAGGGAGGACTCATGACCTATGATAATATTCAATACGTCTTGCGCTTCATGGTAGACTGCAAGGTAAGCCTTAGAATTTTTAATGGATCCAACAATCTGCTAAATCAATCTAGCTTCATGGAATGGCCTGGGTAGAGGCGCCAGCCAAAACCTATAAGCTCATCCCCGAACACAGCAAGCAATCCAACTGCCAAATAGAAGCCGAGGTAAACTACTTGGACCTTGTAGCCCATAAACCTGAAGGTGAATGGGCCAAGATGGCGCCTTTACGAATTCTATCTTTTGATATTGAATGTGCTGGTCGCAAGGGCATTTTCCCTGAGGC
>NZ_JAELTP010000207.1 GCF_016428915.1 Pandoraea sp. ASV26 | reverse complement strand
GCCCTACACAATGCGCTCAGCCACTCGTTTAGCGGCGCTTTTGCCTTTTGCCGCCGCCGCTCTGGCAGAGATGGAATATCTGGTTCGTACTCAAATCAGCCAAACTAAAATTTGGCAGGACCAGCTAGCTAACAAGCCGATTCAAAGGGTGTCGCCATGTCCGGCATTGACTTTGGCTGCAACATCGATGTACGTCATTATCCTCTACCGTTGACACCAAACATAAAACCTAACCTTTACCGTAGGGATCCTGCCCGTTGAACACCGCCTCCGTGCCTCTCAAAGAGTTTGGCGGCGGCGACGGCAAAGCTCAAATGGAACACTTTGTCGAGGATGACAAGTTAAACATTTTCCGCCTGCGTATGTTTCCTCCCCATCAACCTCTTAACTTTCAACATGACACCATCGCTGACCTCCACGCAGCAACGTCTTGGCAATACATTGTCAATGACAAGGTCGGCGGCAAGCTCGACGACTCCAACTTTGCCAACTTTGACCTTCTCATGCAAACCTGCCTCGACACTGGTGCCTACTGCATGATTGATATCCACAACTTTGGCCGCTGGGACGGCGAAATCATTGGCCAGGGCGGTCCTCCTGACGAGGACTTTGTCGATCTCTGGGTTAGCCTGGCCAAGCAGTACGCCGACAATGACAAGGTCGTCTTTGGCCTCATGAACGAGCCCCATGACTTGGACATTGACATCTGGGCC
>NZ_JAELTP010000020.1 GCF_016428915.1 Pandoraea sp. ASV26 | reverse complement strand
GGCCTTCGACCGCTACCGCAAGACGCAGGTCGCCACGGGCTACCGCTTCGAGCATCGCCTGAACGACGCCCTGCAATGGCGCTCCAGCGCGCGCTTCACGCACATGGATCTCGACTACAAGTCGATCTACGGCACGGCACTGCTCGCAGACCAGCGCACGCTGCAACGCACCGCCTATCAGGCCGCACCGATCCTGAACGGCTGGCAGCTCGACAACAACGTGCAGTACGACACGAAGACCGGCGCCGTCGCGCACAAGGTCGTCGGTGGTGTCGACTTCCAGACGCAACGCTTCCTGAACCGCGTGTGGACGGGCACTGCGCCGTCGCTCGATCTGTACGCACCGGTCTACGGCGTGCGCGGCGTGCTGCCGGCCAATCCGACGACCAGCACCGACCAGACGCAAACGCAGCTCGGCCTGTACTTGCAGGACCAGATGCGTTGGGATCGCTGGTATCTCACGCTCGGCGGCCGCGAAGACTTCACGTGGTCGACGACCGACAACAACATCAACAATACGTCGGTGAAGCAGACGCCGAACAAGTTCACGTGGCGCGCGGGCCTGCTGTATGAGTCGGCCATCGGGTTGTCGCCGTACTTCAGCTATTCGACGTCGTTCCTGCCCACGCTCTCGACCAACCTCGCGGGCACACCGCTCCAGCCGACGACGGGTCAGCAGTACGAGATCGGTCTCAAGTACCAACCGGTGAACACCCATGCGATCTTTACCGCGTCGCTGTTCAACCTCACGCAGCAGAACGTCTCGACCGCCGACCCGGCCAACACGCGCAACACGATCCAGACCGGCGAGGTGCGCTCGCGCGGCGTGGAGCTCGAAGCGCGGATGAGCGTGACGTCCAGGCTCAATATGGTCGCGAGCTACACGTATCAGGACGTGGAAGTCACGCGCAGCAACAACACCGATCTGGGCAAGCGCCCGTATGGTGTGCCGCGCAACATGGCGTCGATCTGGGCCGACTACACCTTCGGCAACGTGGGCGATGCGAAGCTCGGCGCGGGCGCCGGCGTGCGCTATCTCGGACAGACGGCGGGCGACACCGCCAACTCGTTCTCGGTGCCGGGCGTGACGCTCGTCGACGCCTCGCTGCACGCCGATATCGGCTGGCGCTGGCGCCTGCAACTCAACGCGACCAACCTGTTCGACCGCACTTACGTGGCGGGCTGCAACACCACCGTGCAGTGCTACTACGGCACGGGCCGCACGGTGCTCGGCAGTGTGACGGCACGCTGGTAGGACACGTCGGCGAGATGTCGGGCGTTCGGGTCTTCCGAACGCCCGGGAGTGTCCCCGGATCGATGGAGTAGCATGACGCCATCCGGGCTCTCTTTCGCACGACATGGGTGCAATCCTTGCGGCGCGCAGCGCCATCCTGCGCGCCACCTCAGGCATCACGGGCATCATGCCCATCATGGCCGCCGCACCGGCCCGCACCCCACCGGGTGTGCGCAGTGCGCGCCATCGCGCCGCCTGCCTCGCGTGGCTCCTGCCGCTCGCCATGCTCGCCGCCTGCGCGGGCGCACCGCCAGCCTCCACGGCATCCCAGCCGGTGGCAAGCGCAACGGCCCCCCGCTACAACATCAGCCGCTTCCCCATCGAGCATTACGATCAGGACGTCGATCACTGGATCCGGCCTGACGCGCCCGGTTACGATCAGCCACTCCTGTCCGCGCAGGAACAGCATCGTCGCTTCGAGGCATTCCGTGCGCGCTACTTCGGCACCGCAGCGCGCGACCCGTCGCCGTGGAACGGCACGTGGCTCTCGACATCGCTGCTCAACGCCGCCGGTGCCCAACAGATTGCCGACTCGCAAGGCCGCCGCGTCAGACGCTTCGACAACAGCGCGCCTGGCGTGCGCACGACCTACGGCGAGAACTTCCAACCGCACTCGGCAGCGTGGGCCCGCGCCATCGAAACCAACATGGCGCTGGCACAACTCGATGCCGATCACGCCAGTTGGCCGTACGATCCGCGCCGTCGCGGCATCACCGTCGACAACGCACTCGTGCGCCAGCTTCCCACCAACGACCCGGCGTTCTACGACTTCCGTCAGGCGGGCGAGGGCTATCCCTTCGATGCATTGCAAGACTCCGCCCTGCGCCCCGGCACGCCGGTGTACACGCTCGCCCGCAGCGTTGACGGCGCGTGGCTGCTGGTCTACTCGCCCGATCTGATCGGCTGGGTGGAGACGCGCACGGTCGCGTCGGTCGACGAGCGCTTCGTCGCCACGTGGCGCGACGCCGCCCAGCGCACTCTCGGCGCCATCGTGCGTGCCGACACCGCGCTGGCCGACACCTCACCCGGCAGCGCAACGCCCGTCTACCGGACGTTCGCGCCGATCGGCACGGTGCTGCCCATGATGCGATTGCACGACGGACGTCAGGTGACGATGTTCCCGGTGGCCGACGTTGAGCGACGGGCGCAGATTCGCACCGCTGCGCTCGACACGTCGACCATCGTGCCGATGCCGTGGACACTCACGCCGCGTCATATGGCACAGGTGATGAAGCAACAGATCGGGCGCCCTTATGGCTGGGGCAACACGCTGTTCTATAACGACTGCTCGGCCGAGACGCGCAGCCTCTTCGCGCCCTTCGGGGTGTGGCTGCCGCGTCATTCGTCGGATCAGTTGAACGCTGGAAAACGCACCGATCTTCGCGCCGCCGATATCGACACGCGACTGCGCACGCTGGCCGAGCGCGGCCGTGCGCTGATGACGCTGATTCATATCAACGGACACATCATGTTGTATCTGGGCAGTGCACAGGATGCCCGGCGCGACGGCGAGAGCGTGCCGATGACCTATCAGAACGTGTGGGGCCTGTCGCCTGCGGATAACAGCCGCCGCAATGTCATCGGCGGCTCGGTGATCCTGCCGCTGCTGAAGACGTATCCGGAAGATCCGGCAGCGCGTTCGCTCGCGGGCAAGCCGTTGTTCGAGATCAGTGTGATCGGCGGCGACAGCGCCGAAAGCGATGCCGACGCCGCGCATGCACCGAGCGTCGATTCATCGGAAGAGATGCCGCAATAAGGGCGCGATCGTCGCTCGGGAATTCAGCGATTCAGAAGCGCGATGCGCTGAACGGTGACGGATCGACGAGCGGCGTCTCGCCCGTCATCATCTCGGCCACGAGGCGACCCGTGACCGGCCCTAGCGTCAGGCCATGGTGCGCGTGACCGAACGCGAACCACAGATCGCGATGACGCGGCGCGGGGCCGATGATCGGCATCATGTCCGGCGTGCAGGGACGTCGGCCGAGCCACGGCTCGGGATCGACTCGCTCGCCCAACGGGAACGTCTCGCGCGCGAGCGGCTCGACCGCCGCCAGTTGCACCGGCGTTGGCGGGGTATCGCGAAGCCCCAGTTCCGCCCCTGTGGTGAGCCGGATGCCACGCGTCATCGGTGCGAGGAGGAAACCGTGTTCGGCATCGAGCACCGGTTGATTCAGCCTGGCACCCGGTTGTGCGCGGTAGTGCATGTGATAACCGCGTTTGACCGCGAGCGGCAGTCGATAGCCCAGCGCCGTCGTCACCGTGTCGGCCCACGGTCCGAGGGCAACGACCGCGCGTCGTGCCTCGATGCGCCCCGTCTGCGTCTGCACCGACCATTGCGGCTGCAATGTCGTGGCGTCGCCGTTGAACACGCGCCCGCCCAGCGATTCGAAGTAACGCGCATACGCGGCCACCAGCGCGCCCGGATCGCTCACGGAATCCGACGCCGTGTAGCGCAATCCCCCAACGAGTGCGTGGGTGAGCGCAGGCTCGTCGTCGCGCAGACGGCGGGCGTCGAGCCGCTCGAACGGCACGCCGTACTCCTCGCGCCAGCGCTCGGCATCGCGTTGCGCCGCATCCATTGCCGCAGCGGTGCGGAATACCTTGACCCAACCGCCCTCGCGCAGCAGATCCCCTGCACCGGACGCCGCGATAAGTTCGCGATGTTCCGTCACGCAATGAGCGATGAGTGTGCTGTAGTGACGCGCGATCTGCGTGTGCCGCCTCGGGGCCGAGTGGTACCAGTAGCGCACGAGGAAGGGCGCGAGGGTCGCCATCGCCGACGGGTGATAGCGCACATCTGTCGAACGGTTGCCCGCGTAGCGCAGCAGCGTGCCGACGTCTCGCGGAAACGCGTACGGATATACGCCTTCGCGCTGAATCAGCCCGGCGTTGCCGAACGAAGTTTCGTTGCCCGGCGACTTGCGGTCGACGAGCGCCACCGACATACCGCGCCGCTGCAAATGCACAGCGACGGACACACCAACGATACCGGCTCCAAGCACTAGCGCGTCGAAGGTCATGAGCGTTGCGTCACACAGTGGGAAACCTGGGGAAGCGGCAGGGCTCACGCGCGATGCAAACGATGCACGCCATGGTGAGCCCGGGAATTGGCGCTTAGGTGCGCCTGCGTATGGACATACGCGGCGAACTTACGCCAGCGCGGTGATGGCGATTTCGACTTCGAGGCCGGCGCGCATGAGCGGCGACTGCACGCAGGCACGCGTGGGGGCGTGACCTTCGGGCACCCAGGCGTCCCACACGGCGTTGAATTCGGCGAAGTGCTTGGCGTCCGACAGCCAGATGTTGGCGGTCAGCAGACGCGACTTGTTCACGCCCGCTTCAGCGAGCAACGAATCGATGCGGGTGAGGATTTCGGTGGTTTGCTGCGTGACCGACGCGTTGGGCGTATCCGGCACCTGACCGGCCAGATACACCACGCCGTTGGCGATCACGATCTGGCTCATGCGAGCGTTGGTGTGCAGACGCTTGATTTCGTTCGACATAGGGGGGCACCGTAAAAAGAGAAGCGGGCCGGGAGTCGGCCCGGGTGCCGCTATCTTATACGACGCCTGCGTCCGCCTTCATCGACAGATCACTGCCGGATCAGCGCCATCGCGCAGTCGAGCACGGTGCGCTTGAGATCGGCCATGCCTTCGGGCGGCAGGAACGGGCCCATCATGTGGCGATACGAGACCGTCTTGCTAATGGCCGACGTGAGCATGAAGAACATCACGTCGGCGTCCTCCACGGGACGCTGCTGCGCTTCGAGCCAGTCGGCCACGAGCGGCACCATGGCGTCGCGATACGGACGCACGAGCCGCTGCGTGATGATGTCGAGCCGCTCGCCTTCTTCGGTCGCGGCCGTCGAGAAGAACATGCCGACGTCCGGATTCTCGAACACCGCTTCCACGAACACCCGCACCGCCTGTTCGATGCGCTCGGCCGGTTCCAGCGGCGCCTGACGCAACGCATGTGTCTGCTCGATGAGCGAGCGCGTGAGCGTGGCGATCTGATCGACGACGGCAACCCACAGCGCCTCTTTCGAGCCGAAGTGATGCGAGATCAGCGCCGCGTCGACACCGGACGCCTCCGCGATCTGCCGCACGCTGCTCGCATAGAAGCCGCGCTGCGCGAAGATACGCCGGGCGTTGAGCAATAACGCGTCTGCACCATGCGTGCAGTCGCACGTGGGACGCCCACGTGTGCGTTTGCGGGGCGGAGCGGCTTGCGAGACGGCTTTGTCTGGAGTCATTGAGCGATGGGTTGGTCGAATTCGCGACAGCAATGCGCCAAGTCTACCCGACCCGAACGCCCCTGCCTGCCCAGACATTTGCTATTTGACACGCCGGGGCCACGCTCGCTATTATGCGCTTATTCATCACTTGTTGAATTTGACATTTCCCCCCAAGTGTCTCGCGCAAACCGAATCGTGATTGTCGGTGGCGGTATCGCCGGCCTCAAGCTGGCAACGCGTCTGGGCCGTACGCTCGGGCGCGACGGCGCTGCGCGCGTAACACTTGTCGACAGTCAACCCACCCATCTTTGGAAGCCGATGCTGCACACCGTGGCGGCCGGCACGCGTGACGTGACGCACACGCAGGTGACTTACCTCGCCCATGCGTGCCGCAACGGCTTCACGTATCAGGCGGGTCGCATGTGCGGGCTGGATCGTTCGCGCCGGGAGATTGTGCTGGAGGAAATGGACGCGCCTGATGGCTCGCGTCTGCTGGGCGAGCGCCGCGTGCCGTACGACGCCCTCGTGCTCGCCCTCGGATCGCAAGCCGACGATGCGTGTCTGCCCGGCGTGCGCGACGTCTGCCATTTCATCGACAGCCAGCCGCAGGCCGAGGCGTTCAATGCCGCGTTGCGCTGCGAAGCCCTGCGCAGTGCCGTGAACGACGACGCGTTGCGTGTCGTGATCGCGGGGGGTGGCACCACCGGTGTGGAGCTTGCTGCCGAGCTGAGCCGCACGTTTGCGCTGGCCGCCGGTTATGGCGATCCGCGGATTGGCGAGCGTTTGAAACTCACGCTCGTCGAGAGCGGCCCGCGTGTGCTGGGGGCGTTCCCGCCCGACGTGTCGGCGGTTTCGCAGGCGCAGTTGGAGCGCTTGGGCTTTCGCGTACTGACGGACACCCGCATCGTGTGCGCCGATCGCGATGGGTTCTATCGTGAAGACGGTCAGTTGATTCCCGGCGATCTGCTGGTGTGGGCTGCGGGCGTGAAAGCGCCTGACTTCCTGCGGAGCATTGGCGGACTCACGACCAACGATGCCAACCAGATCGTGGTGCGCGCAACGTTGCAAACCGCGCAAGACGAGCGGATTTTCGCGCTCGGCGACTGTGCGGCGCTCACGCCCGAGCGGGGAGCGCGTGCGTTGCCTCCCACGGCTCAGGTGGCAACACAACAGGCGGCGCATCTGGGCCGTCATCTTGGTGCGTGGCTTGCGGGCCGCGCAATCCCGCCGTTCGTTTATCGCGATCCTGGCGCGTGGGTGTCGCTGTCTGACTACAACGCGTTCGGCACCCTCGGGCGATTCGGCTTTTTCAAAGGTGGCATCGTGCGCGGTCGGTTTGCGCAGTGGAGCCACGCCATGTTGTACCGGCGTCATCAGCATGCACTGCACGGGTTTGCCCGCGCGACGGTGCTGCTGGGCGCGGAAAAACTCGGCGGCCTTCGCGGGCCGCGCATCCGGCTGGCCTGACCATGCGAAGCGACCGAACCAATTGCCCGAACCGAAGCGGCAGCAGCCGCGCCCCGGGGACATCCCCGACCTCCCGTGCCTCGCGCAAGCCACGCAGCCCGCTGCGCGCTCAGGGTGTCTGGCAACACACCGTGGCGATGCTCGATGCCGAGCCCGTCGTGTGCCAGCCGGTGATTCCGTACACCCGACGCGCGCCCATTGTCCGCGTGCTCGAGATCTCCAGCGAGCTGACCATCACCGTGTCGTGGAACGACGCCATGGGCGGCAACTACGGCGCGCAGATCTGGCGCATCCGCCGCGCGCATCATCCGGGCGTTTGCGCGTTGACGGGTGAGACGATCGACGTGGGTGACTTCGTCTACCGACCGCTGTTCGGTGACGTGCCGCCGCTCAACGCCGACGCGATGATCTCGGCCGAGTCGATTCGCGTCATTCGCGAATCGGGGACGCGCGAGCTCGAAGCCGCGCTGTAAGACGGCCGCTGCGCGCGCCCTTCACTCTGAGATCCACGCACACGCGTTTCGGCTATCGGAGTGAGGTCCAAAAAGCGTACTTTCCTTCGCGCGCCCTACGTTCACCCCACGTTCGCCCTACGCACGGTATGCACGCGCGCTACTGTGCCGATTCTGAATTTGCCCGATTTCGATGATCGCTCGCCGATGAGCTGTCGCTGAGCGATTTGCCATGCACCGGCGCAACACGCCGGACCTCTCGGGCAGATCACCGGGCAGACGACACGCCTTCCTGAAATCCCTCCCGACGCCCATCCCATTGGACTGGGCGCTGTCCTGGCGGCGTTCTGCACGCCAGCGCAAAGCACCACTCGCCTCACTCCCCTCTGCGCCACCGAACCAACGCATCGATCAGTCCCGTCATGGGTCGCTGACGACCGACGGTTTTCTGGGACGACTTCAGGCGCGTCTGGAGTCGAAAAAGTCCGATCAATAACAAGAAGTCCGTCCCGGACGCAGACCTTAGATTTGCCAGCGGTCTCTACCGACATCCCGTCGCCTGATCGCGGTGAAAGCCTGTGTATCAACGTATCGACGCCAACCGCGCATCACTCACGGTGTCCCCCACCTCCAAACTGCTTTTGTTGCCCCACGTTGCGTAGGTCGATGGCGTATTGGCGCAAGTCACTGCCGTTGCAGGCAATGCAGTCGTCGGCCATGTTCCGCGCAACAGGTGCAGCATGCAATCGATGCAAATTTGTGATGCCGATAATTAAAACGAAGACCGTGTTGCTGGCCTGCTCGCTCGTCGCAACAGGCGTGCAGGCGCAGCAAACATCAACCACCACCGCCGCCGAGAGAGCTGCCGCCGCCCGTGCGGCAGCCGAGCAGGATCAGCAGATTCAACAACAGCGGGACGCGCAAGCGCGCGAGGCGACGCTCAACACGCCGTCCGTGCGCTCAACGCGGGAACAGACCTCGGACTGGCCCGAACTACCGGGCGAGACGCCCTGCTTTCCGATCGACACATTCGTAATCGACGTGCCCGCAACGCTGCCAGAGGCGCTCAGGGCTCAAGGTGCCTCGGCACTCCCGCTGGACCCATTCGCGTTCGCCCGGGAATGGACGCAACACTATGCGGGCGCGTGCGTGGGCAGGCGGGGGCTGGACGTGATCGTCAAGGGCCTGCAAAAGGCTGTCTTGAGCCGCGGCTACATCACTACGCGGGTGCTGCTGCCTGAACAGGACGTCTCGGGCGGCACGCTCAGATTCGCCTTGATCCCCGGCGTTATCGGTCAGGTGCGCTTTGCCGATCCGGCGCTGCGCGGCACGTGGCGGAGCGCTTTTCCGGCACGCGACGGGGAACTGCTCGATCTGCGCGATCTTGAGCAAGGTCTCGAGCAAATGAAACGCGTGCCGAATCAGGACGTCTCGATGCAGATCGTGCCGGCCGATCTGCCGGGGCAAAGCGATGTCGTGCTCGACGTGAAGCGCACCCGGCCGTGGACCATGGCAGCGTCTGTCGACAACGCGGGAGCGCGCGCGACAGGCAAGCTGAAAGGCAATCTGTCGGCCGGTTTATACAATCCGCTCGGCCTGAACGACATCTTCCATGTCGGCGTGACGCAGGACCTGCTGTTCAAGGACAGGAATCTGGGCTCGCACGGTTGGAACGGCAGCTACTCCATACCGTGGGGCTACTGGAGCGCAACGCTCTCGGCCTACACCAGCACCTACTACCAGCGCATTGCCGGCGTGAACCAGACGTTCGTCGTCAGCGGCAATTCGAAGACCGCCGATCTCAAGCTCAGCCGCGTGCTCTCCCGCAGTCAGAACCATGTGTTCGGCACTCAGTTCCGGCTCTCGCGCCGGTTCGGCCGGAGCTTCATTGAAGACATCGAGATCTCGCAGCAGCGGCGCAACAACACCATCGTCGAGTGGGGGCTGACAGATCGTCACTATCTCGGCCGTGTGCAATTCGATGGCGCGCTCGCCTATCGCCAGGGCATCGACGCGTTCGGCGCGCAAGACGACCTCCTCGCGGACGCAGGCGGCCCGACTTACCGCTATCGCATGGCCGTGCTGGACGCGAACGTTTCCGTCCCATTTGCGATTGCGCAGCAGCCACTCCGGTACGTGACGACGTTCCATGGGCAATACACCGGCAGCACGCTCTACTACATCGACAACCTTGCCATCGGCAGCCGCTACACCGTACGTGGCTTTGACGGCGAGACGATGCTCGCCGCCGCGCGCGGATTCTATTGGCGCAACGAGCTTCAGTTGCCGCTCGGACAGACGGGACAGTCCGTGTATGCAGGGATCGATTACGGGCAGGTCTGGGGGCCGCAACCCGTCGCACTCGACGGCACACGGCTCGCCGGCGCGGCGATCGGTATCAAGGGGAGCATCGCCACCCGCTTTGGCGGCTATGGCTACGACCTGTTCGCAGGCACGCCGATCTACAAGCCCTCGTCTTTTCCCACGGCCAAAGTGACGGTCGGATTTCAACTGACCGCACAACTTTGAGGCTTGCAAGGCATTGAGGCTGCAAGTCACGTCCTTTGCGATTGCAGCGTGCGCATGACATGACCGCTTGGCGGATCGTCCGCTGAGGCAACTATCCCAGGTCGCTCACGAGAATGAACAAGAACATCTTCAGGTTGGTGTACAGCCGGTTGCGGGGCATGCTGGTCGCCGTGGCGGAGACGGCAGGCACGGCGGGTAAGGCGGGTAAGGCGGGCGTGGGTCAGACGCGTGGACGTTTTGCGTCGCGGCACCATTCACGTCGTATCTCTCTTTTCGCGATGCGATCCGCAGCGTTCGCCGCGCTCATCGCGCTGGGGGCGGCACCCGTGCTGGTTCAAGCGCAGGTGACGGGCGCCGGCGCGAATACCCCTTCGGTCATCCAGACGGCGAACGGTATCCAGCAAGTCAACATCAACGCGCCGAGTGCGGGGGGCGTGTCGCAGAACACCTACTCCCGGTTCGATGTGCCGAAAGCCGGCGTGATTCTGAACAACTCGTCTGTCATGACACAGACGCAGCAAGCCGGGATGGTCAACGGCAACCCGAATCTTGGCGCGGGTCAGTCCGCGAAGATCATTCTGAATCAGGTCAACAGCAATGCACCAAGCCAGCTCAGAGGCTATCTGGAGGTCGCAGGCAGCCGCGCCGAAGTCATCGTGGCAAACGGCTCGGGCATTGTTGTCGACGGCGGCGGCTTCATCAATACCACCCGCGCCATTCTTACCACCGGCATACCGATCCTCGATGCCAATGGAGGGCTGAGCGGCTTTCAGGTGACGGGCGGCAGCATCGCGGTTCAGGGCGCAGGACTGAACGCGAGCAACGTCGATCAGGTCGATCTGATCGCCCGCGCGGTGCAGGCCAATGCCGCCATTTATGCCAACACGCTGAATGTCATCACGGGCACGAACCGGGTCGATCGCGACACGTTAGCGGCGAGCGCGACCGCCGGTGACGGCGAACCTCCACGCGTATCGATCGACGTTAGTGCACTCGGCGGCATGTACGCGAACCGCATCACGCTGGTGGGCACGGAAAAGGGCGTCGGGGTTTCAAACGCTGGCGAGATCGTTGCGCGAGCCGGTGATCTGACGCTCACGAGTGCCGGCTTGCTCGTGCAGTCCGGCAAGCTGAACGCCCACAGTGACGTAGTGATCGACGCGGGGGGCGTTGCCAACAGCGGCACGATTTACGGGCAGCGGAACATGAGCGTCGTCGCGGCGGACACGCTCACGAACAGCGGCACGTTAGCGGCACAACGCGACCTTTCCGTCGCTGCACGCCACGTGAACTCGACGGGTACGCTTGGCGCTGGCGTGAACAGCGACGGCTCGATTGGCAACGGCGGCAAGCTGTCGGTCGCCGCATCGGGCCAACTCGACGCGAGCGGCCTGAGCGTCGCGGGCGGCAACGCAGTGCTCTTCGGCGGCAGCGTCAACCTCGCGGGCAGCAAGACGTCGGCGAACGGGAACCTGTTGCTGGCGTCCGGCACTGGCGACCTGAACCTGACCGGCGCGACCACGAGCGCACAGGGGACGGTCGATGCGCGGGCAGCGGGCGCGCTCATCAACGACGGTGGAACGCTTGCGGGGCGGCTCGGCGTGACGCTAGACGCAGGACGGCTATCCAATGCGGACGGCAAAATTTCATCGCAAGCAACGCTCGTCGTACGGACATCGGGGGAGATTGCGAACCTGGGCGGCAAGATTGTCTCGGACGGCGCCGTGCAAGTGCGAGGCGGCGCCATCGCGAACCGCCGGGGAACCCTGCAAAGCGGTGCGGCGCTGTCGATCACGGGCGAGTCGCTGGACAATACAGCAGGCCGCCTCATCTCGCTGAGCGCCGATGGTCTGACGGTAACGGCCACAGGTGCGATCACGAACGCGACCGACATGACCGCGACCGGACCGCAGGAAGGTGTGATCGGTGGCAACGGCGCTGTCACGCTCGAGGCCGAGCGCATTGCCAACCACGGCACGGTCAGCGCGCAGACGGATCTGAACGTCAACGCTCAGTCGCTCGACAACAGCGCCGGCAAGCTCCAGGCGCAGAAGAATGCGACGATCAACGCCGGGGAGCACCTCATCAACAACGGCGGCAGTATCGTTGCGGGCGAGACGGCCACGGTGAGCGCGGCGACACTCGACAATAGTGGCGGGACGACACAGGCCAAACTGCTGTCGCTGAACGCGACGAACCTTATCAATCACGCGGGCACGATCACGCAGACGGGCACCGGGACGATGAACGTCGCCGTCTCTGACACGCTCGACAATTCTGCGGGCGGCACGCTGCAAACGAATAGCGTGGATCTCACGCTGACGCCGGCCAAGCTGGATAACCGCGGCGGCACGATCACGCACGCGGGCACCGGCACACTCACGATCGACTCGGGTAACGGTGAGCTCCTGAACGCAGACGGCCGGATCAACAGCAACGGGGCGATCGTCGCGCGGGCGCAGATGCTGGACAACAGGGCGGGCCTGCTCATGGCGCAGGCGGGGCTCAGGGCAACGCTTGGCGACGCGCTCAACAACGCGGGCGGCAAGCTGCTGTCGAATGCCGACCTCACGCTCACGAGCCTTACGCTGGCGAACGACGGCGGCGAGATTCGCGCGGGGGCTAACGAGACGATTCGCACCGGTTCGCTCACGAATGACGGCGGGACCCTCGTGGCTCCGAACCTGAATTTGACGATCGGCACGACGCTGGACAACAGCGGCGGCAACATCAAGGCGAACCAGTTGGCGTTGTCCGCGACCGATCTTCTGAATCGCGGCGGGACGATCACGCACTATGGCGCATCGCCGATGTCGGTCAAGGTCAGCAATATGTTCGACAACTCGGCGGGCGGCACGCTCCAGAGCAACGGCACCGACCTGACGCTTACGCCCGCGTGGCTCAACAACAACGGCGGCAAGATCCTCGCCGCCGGAACGGGCGTGCTGACGATCGCGCCGGGCAACGGCGCGGGCATGCTGTTGAATGCAAGCGGCCAGATTATCGCCGCAGGTCAACTCGCGCTGAAGGCGGGCAGCCTGGACAACTCGGCCGGCACGATGGCTGTGCGGGGTGGCATCGAGGCGAACATTGCGGGCGACGTGAACAACACGAAAGGGGTGATGCGCTCACTCGCGTCTGTGTCCCTCACGAGCGGCGGGGTACTTGACGATACGAACGGCCAGATCCAGTCGGGTACCGAGGGCGACGAGAGCACGCTCGTCGTAAAAGCGAGGTCCATCGACAATACGGACGGGCTCATCGGCAACCTCGGCAAGGGCGATGCATCGATTCAGGGCGGCACTCGGGTCGTCAACCGCAACGGCGTGATTACGGGTAACGGTCGTGTCGCGGTCAGCGCCGACGACATCTCGAACACGAAAGGCGGGCAACTGAGCGGTGCGAACGTCGCGGTCGAAGCCAACACGCTCGACAACACGGACGGTGGCATCGGCAACCTGACCGGGTCGGACGGCGATGTTGCCGTTGCGATGTCTGGCGCGCTCATGAATACGAACGGCAAGATCGGTGCAACGCACGACCTGATCGTCAATGCAGCAGCGCTCACGGGCGGCGGTGGCTACAGTGCCGCGCACGATGTGGCGATCAAGGTGAAGGGCGACTTCACGATGTCGTCGGACTTGCAGTTCGCGGCGGGCCACGATCTTGCCTTTTCGCTACCCGGCACGTTCACCAATTCCGTTGATCTGAAGGCGATCGAGAACCTGAAGATCGACGCGGGAGATATCGCCAACAACGGCACGATGACGGCTCGCGGGAAGCTCTCGACACACTCGAAAACGCTACAAAACAAGGGCTCGATCGTGGGCGGCGACGTGTCGCTCAATGCGACTTCCTTGCTGTCGAACATCGGGCCGACGGCGCTCATCGGCGCGAACAACAGTGAGGGGACGCTGGAGCTACTCGCGCCGACCATCGAGAACCGCGACGGCGCCACAGCCACCGACACACAGGCAACAACCGCCATCTATGGTCTCGGCCGGGTCGTCCTCGCCGGGGGCAAGGATGCGAGCGGCAACTACACCAAGGCGGACCTGATCCTCAACGAGTCGGCACTCATCCAGTCTGCGAACAATATGGCGCTGCATGCCGATCAGGTCATGAACAAGCGGCGTGTGATGCAGACCTCGGGGTTCTCGTCGTCGGTCTCCCCCGATCTGCTCGCCAGCCTGGGCATCAGCCTGAGCGGACGCACCGGACAGGTCAACACGCGCGACCCGAACGCGATCGGCGGCGTGTACATCGAGCAGCCTCACGGCGGGGAATGGAACAGCGATTACATCTATACGAGTTACACGGGGGTGGCCGTCGCCAATACCGTGACCTCGATCAGCCCGCAAGCGCAAATCATGTCTGGCGCGGATCTGGACGCCTCGTCGGTGAACCTGTTCAAGAACTACTGGAGCGCGGTGTCGGCCGTAGGCGAAGTCGCGACACCGGTTACGCTCGACCAGAATAGCTGGCAAGGGCAGACCGCTCCTGCCGTTCGGGTCAGGTACTCGGGGCAGTATCACTACAACAACTACGACAACAGCAAGCACGACTGGCAATTGCCGTTCGGCGACGCTGGCTTTGTGACCGGCCGTCCGGGCGGCTACACGCAAGTGGCGCCCGCGGACATCCGTACCTACGCCCTGCCCGCGTACGAGTCGAGCTTTGTCGCGGGCAGCACGCTATCCGGTACGGGCGTGAGCATCGACAACACGGCGGGCAATGCGGGCGTGCCATCTCTCGGATTGGTGTCCGGTCAGTCGGTGAGCGACGTGAGCGTGGGTGCGCTGGACGGCACTGCGAACGGCACGAAGACGGGCACAGCGTTCGTTCAAGCCGGTGCGGTGCGGGTCGATCCGGTCATCGCGAATGCCACGGCGATCAACGTCATCGGCAACCTCACGATCCCGCAGGGCGGTCTGTTCCGGCCGGCCACGGCCCCGGACGCGACTTACCTGATCGAGTCGAATCCGGCGTTCACGAGCGTGAGGACGTTCATGTCGAGCGACTATTACTTCCAGCAGATTGGGGTCAATCCGCAAGCGACCATCAAGCGTCTGGGCGACGGCATGTACGAGCAACAGCTTGTGCAGAACCAGATCACCGCGCTCACCGGCCGCGCGGTTCTCGGGCCTTATACCGACACCCAGTCGATGTATCAGGCGTTGATGACCTCGGGTGCAGCGCTCGCGAAGTCGCTCGACCTCTCGTTGGGCATGAGCCTGTCGGCGGAGCAGGTCGCAGCGCTCACCAGCAACGTGGTCATCATGCAGACGCAAATCGTGGACGGACAAACCGTGCTGGTGCCGGTGGTCTATCTCGCGCAAGCGAGTCAGCAGGAGATGAACGGACCGCTGATCGCAGCGAGCGACATCGACCTGAAGGACACGCAGACGTTTTCCAATAGCGGCACGGTGCAGGCGAGCCGTGCGCTCACGATCGATGGCAAGGCCATCGACAATGCGTTCGGCACGCTGCAAAGCGGCGGTTTGATGTCACTGACGACAACCGGTGATATCGACCTGAGTTCGGCGACGGTGAATGCGGGAAGTCTGGCGCTCGTCTCAGGAGGCGATCTGCTGCTGAACACGACGACGAACACCCTCAGTCAGGTAAGCGACACGGGTGCCACGCGCGTCTCGACGACGCTCGGCCCCGTGGCCAATCTGAACGTTGCGGGCAATGCAGCGATCGTGACGGGCGGCAATTTCGAGCAGAACGCGGGCACGCTGAACGTGGGCGGCAACCTCGGCATGGCCATTGGCGGCAACTGGGATCTGGGCACGGTACAGACGGGTGAACAGAAGGTGGTCGAGCGCGCGAACGGCGTGTCGGATACGAACTTCAACGCAGCGACGGGCAGCACAGTGACGGTAGGGGGCATCTCGCAGATCGGGGTGGGGGGCGATCTGACGGCCACCGGGGCGAACCTGAACCTGAAGGGAGGTGGCGCGCTTGCGGTGAAGGGCGACGTGACGTTGCAGGCGGCAGTGACGACCTCCACGTTGCAAAGCAGCAGCGCCGATAGCGACAGTAACGGCGGCTACTCGGAGTCGCTACAGCGCTCCGACGACACGGTGATCGGCACCACGCTGCAAAGCGGCGACAGCCTCACGATTGCCTCGGGTAAAGACATCAACTTGCTCGGCAGCGGTGTCACGCTTGCCCAGGGAACTGCGACGCTGGCGGCGGCAGGTGATGTGAACATCGGCGAAGTGACCGAGACGCACGAGCTTCACAGCCGGCACGAAGGCAGTCGCAGCGGGATAGTGAGTAGCAAGAGCACAGTGAGCACGCTCGACACGAAGACGACCGAGGCTAACGGCAGCCTGATTTCTGCGGATACGGTGGCGATAGCGGCGGGCAAGGATCTGAGCGTTCGGGGAAGCACGATTGTGGGCACCAAGGATGTTGCCTTGCAGGCGGGTCGCGATTTGCGCATCGAATCGACAGAGAACGTGAGCGAGAGTCGTACGTTCCGTGAAGAGAAGCGATCGGGGTTCGGCTCTTCCGGTGGTGTGGGGATTTCGTACGGCAAAAACGAGCAGCGAGACCGGACCAACGACAGCAGCGTCACGCAGACGGGAAGCCTTATCGGCAGCCTGAACGGTAACGTCAGCATGGTGGCAGGCAATGACCTGCTGGTGCGTGGCAGCGACATCGTCGCGGGCGGGAATGTGACGGGCGTCGGGCAAAACGTCACGATCGAGTCGGCTGTCAATCGGCAGCATCGCGACGAGACACACGAGATGGAAAGTTCGGGCTTCACGTTGGCGGTGAAGTCGCCGGTGATCGACTCGGTGCAGAACGTCGCCAATCAGGTCAATGCCGCGGTGGATTCCGGCGGCGACGCGCGTGTTTCGACGTTGCGTGGTTACGCGGCTGCCAGCGGAGCCTTCAGTGCGTATGGCGAAGGCAAGGCTGCGCTCGACGCGATCGCCAAGGGCAAGATACCCGAAGCGAAAGTCGAGTTTAGTTGGGGGTCATCGAGCAGCAAGTCGACGTCGTCGGTCGACAGCACGCAGAACGTGGCGAGCAACATCAAGGCCGGTGGCACGGCGGCGTTTATCGCGACGGGGGACACGGCCTCGGGTAACGGCAACGTCAACATCATCGGCTCGAACGTCGATGCAGCGGACGTCCTCCTGCAAGCCAACAATCAAGTCAACCTCAGCAATAGCACCGACACCGAATCGACGCACAGCGAGAACGAGTCGAAGAGCGGCAGCATCGGGGTGTCTTACGGCACTAGCGGATTTGGTGTGTCGGCGTCGCTATCCAAGTCGAATGGCGACGGGAGCTCTGATTCGAACTTCCAGAACAACACGCACATCAACGCGGGCAATACGGCGGTGATCGTGAGCGGTGGCGACACGAATATCGTGGGCGCGAATGTGAACGCCGATAAGGTGATCGCGCGTCTTGGCGGGGATCTGAACATCGCCAGCGTTCAGGACACGAGCGAGAGTTCCGCGCATCAGCAAAGCATGGGCGGCGGGCTGAACCTGAGTATGGCAGGCGCATCCGGTAGTGCCAGCTATTCGCGCGGGAATGCGAGTGGCAACTATGCGGGGGTTGCCGAGCAATCAGGCATTCAAGCAGGCAGCGGTGGGTTTGACGTCAACGTTGCTGGCAATACTGATCTGAAGGGCGCGTACATTGCCAGCGAGGCCGATGATCTGTCGAAAAATCAGTTGACGACAGCTACGGTGACGTTCTCCGACATCGAAAACCACTCGGACTACAGCGCCAACAGCTTTGGCTTTGGCGGCGGGTTCACGGTCGGCAATGGCGGCGCGAACGAGCGTACGACCGGCAAGACCTCGGGCAAGAACACCGGTGGGATTTCTCCGATGTTGCCCCAGATGGAGAGCGGCAGTGAGCGGGCCACGACGCGCTCTGGCGTAAGCGAAGGGACGATTACGCTCACTAATGAAGCGAACCAGACGCAGGATTTGGCAAGTCTGAATCGAGATACTGCTGACTTGAATGGCACGGTGACTCGCACGCCTGATTTGCAGAACCTGCTCAACGACCAGTCACGTCTGATGCAGGCCGCCACGGCGGCGGGTGAGGCCGTGGCACGCGATATCGGGACGTACGCGGACAAGAAGGCGAAAGAAGCGGAGAAGCTGGCGAAAAGTACAGACGATCCGGCGTTGAAAGCGCAGTACTTGCAGGAAGCGAAAGACTGGTCAGAAGGCGGTGACTACCGCGCAACGATGCACGCAGCAGGCGGTGCGCTGGTGGCAGGTCTTGGTGGCGGTAATGCGTTAGGCGGTGCGTTGGGTGCGGGCCTGACATCAAAGCTCGGCGGGGTGTTGAATGACTTGAGCGACGAGATCAGGAACCGCCGTCCCACGGGCAATGCGGATATCGATCAGGCGCTGGGACAGATTGTAGCGACAGGTGTGGGCACCGCGGTGGGAGCGGCTGCCGGTGGGGCGTCTGGGGCGTTTACTGGCTTTAATACTGATCGATTTAATCGGCAGTTGCATCCGGATGAAAAGAAATGGATTAAAGATCAAGAGGCGGCGTATGCGAAGCAATATGGATTGACACTTGAACAGGCAAAAGCCGAATTGACAATGCAGGCGAATCTGCAAGTGCAGAATGGTTCGCCGGGCACCTGGAATCAACGCGCGAGCAACTTCCTGGCTCGAGCACACGGCATGTTGCCGGCCGACGGCAATAGTGGCCCGGGGTACATGTTCCATGCGACGCCGGAGCAGAAGGCAAACGTCGAGATGTATGCAAAGCACTATCCCGACGGTGTGGGCATGAATACCCCTGCGGGACAAGCGATCACGGCGTCGATGAGTCGTGAGCAAGCATATCGAGATGCTTATACAAGGTTGACGATTGCAGCGGCCGCAGGCGCAGGAACGATAGCAGTAGGTGGGCCTATTGCGGCATTGCCGGGAACGCCGATCTTTAGTTCGGGTGGGGCATTGGGTTCTGGTGCGCTCGCATCGTCACAGGGCACGGGAGCTATTAGCGCAGCCATCGACGCGGGTTCGCAATATGTTCAGAAAGGCAACATCAATCCGGTGAATGTTGCGGGGGCATACATCGTTGGCCTCGCGGGAGCACCAGGGGGCCTGCTTCGAAACATGCTGGCCAACGCCATTGGTGGGGCAACAACTACGGGCATCAACAACTATTTGCGTGACGAGAACAATAATGTCGCGACCGAGGCCCTAGTAAGTGGTGCCCTGTCGGGGTTGGGTTATGGAATCGGCAAGTCTGCCGAAAGTGGATTGAATAATCTTCTAAGGCCCGGATTAAATTCGTCAAATTGGGCTTCAACCGGAGCATGGGCAGCTCGTGGCTGGAATCTGTTTAGTGAGAATTCTGCGGCAGTCGCAGTTGGCACGTTGGCGGGAGGCGCGGGACAAGAAATTGCCAAACCTGCCGTACCGAATCTATCAAAATCGAACGGACATAAAAAATGACACGCTGGTTTTTGGCCATTATTTTCACATGGGTTGTTTGTGTCGGAGGATTCTATGTCGTCTGGATATTCGGGTTGATAATGAAGTGCATTCTTTCACACGGCTGCATGCAGCAGCTAAGCCTAGAAAACCTATTTCTATCCATTAACGAAAAGAGTGTTTTTGTAAAAGGAACGATATGCTCTATCGCCATTTTATCAATTTTTATATCTAAAAAAATACGCTAGGGATGGCATCCAAAACCTCCACGAGGCCGGCCGGAATTTCGCTCGGCAATGTTACTTGACTAGAGGGCTCTGTCGATCCGATTTTTGATCCCGCTAAGAATCCGCAGCGGAGGATTAAAAACACCTTACATAATTTTTAGAGTATACAAATATAAGTTTTGACTTTGGAGTTGCACTTATCACGCTGGCCGACATGGCAAATGATAAATGAGCCGTTGGGCTATTGCGTTCGTTGGCACACGGGGAATTTTCCTTGCTGGGATGTATGTTGCATGGCTTATCGGCCTAATGACGAATTGCCTGCTATCCCAGGGACGCCCTGATGAACTGGGTTTTTAAATACTGATTGCTTCTGCAAATATAAAAGATGTGATGGCAAGAGGGACTTTTCTCGCAATTTCTTTTATTTTCATCGCTTGGATAAATCGCATAAGGCAATAGCAAGCCGTAAACCTAGCGCAAAGCTGGGGCTACGAGTTACACGGGCATGGCCTCGACCAACACCGTAACATCGATAAGCCCGCAAGCGCAGATCATGTCTCGCGCGGATCTGAGCGACTCGTCGGTGGACCTCTTAAAAACTAATGTAGCGCGGTGTCGGCCGTAGGCGCTATCGCGACACCGGTTACGCTCGACCAGAATAGCTGGCAAGTTCAGCGGGGCAGGTACTCGGGGCAATAAGCGCAGCCATCAACGCCGTTTCTCAATATTTTCAGAAAGGCAACATCAATCCGGTGAATGTGGCGGGGGCGTACGTTACAGGCGCGGCTGGAGCGTCGGCTGGGTGGATCCAAAATGTAATCATCAATGCACTCGGTGGGGCAACAACCACGGCTATCAACAACTATCTGCATGGAGAAACCAATAATGTCGCGGGCTCGGCTTTGGAAAGCGGCGCGTTGTCGAGCTTGGGTTATGGCGCTGGCAAGGTAATTGGAAAGATAGTCAAATCCATAATTAAGCCAACGATTAACAACTCTGGAAAATGGTCAGATTTTGGTATTTGGTCGGGCAGCGGCCACAACATTTTTATCCCGAACAATAGCGCAGCTATTGGCGCAACATTTGCAGGCAGTTCGGCGCAAGAAGCCGCAAATAAGATAATTACAAATACCAAAATCCAGGATATTGAAAAGTGACAACAAAACTTCTTAAGATTTTCATTTTTTCTGTTTTCACATGGACAATTACGTGCACCCTGATTTGGCTCACAACAATCGGATTGAATATTTATCTCAAAAATATTGATAGCTACTCAATTGGAATTGCCGATGCAAAGGCAATCGCCAAACTAGTGGCAATTATATCCTTTGCGTACACTTTCATTGCATGGATGAATATCAGAAAATCTTAACATTCTCTCGAATTCGACCAAATAATCTTTGACTGACAATCACGCCACCAACATTTACCGCTCATACAAAATAACGCAACTTAGGCATCCCGGCAGAATCTAGAAAATTAGCACTAAAGATTGCCCACAACGGACAAAAAAATGCCTAATGGGTTCGCAAAATCACCGGAAAAATTAATTCGCATGAACGATATGCATGGAAAAATATGAATCGGCTGGTGTTTCTCTTTATTTATGCCTTCGTCATCTCAATTCTCGGAGTAGCAGCCATAAAATTTACGGTTGTTTACATGGCGGGGTTTTTTTATGGCGGAATTTACCTATGGGACTGGCATGATCTTGAAGATGTGCTTCTTAATGGCTCCCTATTAGCTTCAGTCTTCTGTGTTTTTGCAGTCGCACAATATCTAAAAATCAGAGATCGATTATAGCAATCGCCATTAATTTAATTGATGCCAGATAGATTCGATATATCAAGATCAGATCTAGTGCGCTAGCATCATAACTTTGCAAAGGAGCCATTAGAGCGGCGCAACAGGAGAAAGACAATGAATATTAAATTCATTGAAGATGGGAACCTGAGTTCGTAGTTTCGGTTACTCATCCTCGTTGGCATTGCCATTGCCGTTGCAGCCATTGAGCTCGATTTTACCGTTATTTGGGCTCGCCTTCTCCTGTTGACTGGATTCGCAGTGGCGCTTTTCGGTGGAATGACGAGTCGCGCCAAACTTCTGAAGATTAAATCCTTTGATAATAACTACAGGAGGGATCGCGATACCGACCGCACTCCACCTAAAAAAGCAAGATAAACGTTGAACGGCCTTATCTCGATCTTTATTTTCGTCCAGCGATGTAACTCTCAAGAAATAGAACGGGAGTAGCTATCACCTTTACGTTTTCGCCGATGAATAAATAAACAATTGAAGATTATACAAAACGGAAACTTAACCCCTCACTTCCGAATTTTATTGTGGGCTCTCGGAATCGCTATTTCCGCCGCCTCTTACATACTACTAGTTGGTATTTCAATGTTTATCGGCCTAACAATCGGAATGATCACAACGGCAGTGGGAACCTATTCGGAAATGTCGAATCGTCACAACTTGAAGCCATTTGAAAACAATTACAAGATAGAGCGAAAAACCTATGAAATTGATCGGGACGATCGTGATAAATACAGAGGTACGGAGTGACTCGAAGAGCATCACGGTTATCAATGATCTCCGTGATTTCAGAAAATGAACATTGCGCACATCACTCAAGCCGTCCGCCTTGTACTCATAGTTGGGGGCGCATTTTTTTGCTCCAGCGTCTTTTGGGGCGGGATCGCTGTTGTGGCTGCACGCCGGGTTCTTCACGTAGACGATAAATCCATCCTCCTTGGTCTATTCGCCGTGACCTCTGTCATCTGTCTATATTTTTGCGTTGCCGTTTTGCCAAGGCACGTAAAGAGGACCGATATCGCATGACCGCCCCCATCGTTGGCGCAGTATGCGATCCACAAAGTGCTCGTATTTAGAATACTTCCATGCGCAAATACCTCCCGTTGTTAGTCTGCCTTCTTGCCGCCCCTGCCGCAGCATCCGTCAAGTGCGAGAGCCAGAACCTGAATGGTCACGCCAGCAAGATCTGCGTGAATTCCGGCCAGTTCTCGCACGACTACTACACGCTCATCGTCGATAACACAGTCATCTTCACGCTGCCTGATGATTATGTTGAGGATATCGTCCTCTCGCATCGAGTGCCCGAAGATGCTGCCGTGGAGTTCCCGGCAACGGGAACCGCCAGCGCTGGCGCGGTCGTCAAGATCACTGGCGGATGTTTACCCGTCAGTGAAAAACAATCCTTGGGCGGAAAAATGATTGGTGTCGAAATTGCACGAACCTGCTCGTTCCAATGGGGAGCTGTCGACGTGCTGAAGGACGTTCGCCTGACATTCGAATAGATAACGGCCGCATAGGGATGCTCGTATCAATAGGCGCTATGCATGATGTTGCACTCGCGCCTTCTGCACCCGCCCCCGTTGCATCCATTACATCGGTTACATCGGTTACATCGCCACATCGCAAGTAAGCGCCTATTTGCGATTACGCTTCGGGGCATAGCTCGCCGCCTTCACAGCGATACTGCATCGCTCGCTGAGTCTGGTGTGCCTGTTGAGCCCCCACACGGAGATGTTTGTCGATGACCAAACCCCACCTCACCCTTTTTGCCGCGATCGCGGCGACAGCCGCCATTGGTTGGATGGCGTTCAGTGCCCGCAGTTACGCTGCCGAGCCCGGTGCCGCGCTATCCGCCGATCCCCGGCAAGCCGAAATCAAATCGCTCGTCGACAAGACCATTACCCCGCTCATGGCTCGGCAGAACGTTCCGGGTATGGCAGTCGGCATCATCTTCGACGGGCACACCTACGTCTTCAACTACGGCTTAGCAGACAAAGCGGCCAAGAAACCCGTCACGACCGACACGCTGTTCGAAATCGGCTCGGTCAGCAAGACCTTCACGGCAACGCTCGCCGCCTACGCGCAAACCACCGGCGCACTCTCGCTCACCGACAAAACCAGCCGCTTCGTGCCCGAACTCGCAGGCACGCCCTTTGGCGACGTGAAGCTGCTGAACCTCGGCACCCACACCACCGGCGGCATGCCGCTTCAAGTGCCCGACGACATCCGCAACACCAACCAGATCCTCCAGTATTTCAAGACGTGGAAACCGGCACAGCCGACCGGCACCGTGCGCACTTATTCGAATGTCAGCATCGGCGCGCTCGGCTGGATCACCGCACGCGCCATGCACGGCGACTTCTCGACGCTGATGAATCAGCACGTGCTCAAGCCACTCGACATTAAGCACACCTATCTTCAAGTGCCGGACAACCAGAAGGCGAACTATGCGTGGGGCTACGGGAAGGATGGCAAGCCCGTTCGCATCACACCGGGCGTGTTCGAGCAAGAAGCCTACGGCGTGAAAACCACCGCGAGCGACCTGCTGAAGTTCGTGCAAGCCAACCTCGGACATCCGGTAGCCGACAACTCGCTGCAACAGGCCATCCACGCCACACACACCGGCTATTTCTTCGACAAGCCCATGACGCAGGATCTGATCTGGGAACAGTATCCGTATCCGGTCGGCGTCGATGCGCTGCTCGAAGGCAACTCGAATCACATGGCGTATGAACCCACGCCCGCGCGTGAACTCTCGCCACCGATCGCGCCGACGCCCGTCGCCTGGATCAACAAGACGGGATCGACGAACGGCTTCGGCGCCTACGTGGCGTTCGTCCCGTCAAAGCAGATGGGCATCGTGCTCCTTGCGAACAAGAATTACCCGATGGACGAGCGCATCCGCGCGGCACATCACATCCTCACGACGCTCGACGGCAGCTCCAGCCCGGCCAGCGCATCGCGGGAGTGATATCTTCCGCAGTGTTCTGACTGCTCGCCGCTCCGCCGATGATGAAGTCCGTTCTGCCGTTCGCCTTGGGTCTTGCTACCGCCTTCGCGGCGTCATTTGCCGCGGTCGCCGTCGCGGCCATGTCGACGGAAATTCATGCACCGGGTCCGAACGGCCTGCAAGGTCCGCTCGCGGGCACCTTCGAGGCCCCGGCAGATAGCCACGCAACGGTGCTCATCATTCCCGGCTCCGGGCCCACGGACCGCGACGGCAATAATCCGCTCGGCGTGCGCGCAGCCCCGTATCAGCGCCTCGCTGACGGACTCGCGCAACACGGCATCGGCAGCGTCCGTATCGACAAGCGGGGGATGTTCGGTAGCGCGAACGCCGTAGCAGATCCCAACGCTGTCATCGTCGACGACTACGTGCACGACACGCGATCTTGGATCGATACGATTCGCACGATGACCGGCGCGCGCTGCGTCTGGCTGCTCGGACACAGTGAAGGCGGATTGATCGCGCTCGCCACTGTGGCGCGCCTTCCCGATTCGGTCTGTGGTCTGAGTCTCGTGTCGACAGCGGGACGGCCGCTCGGTGACGTGCTGAGCGAGCAGCTTCACGCCAATCCCGCGAACGCTGCCATCGCCGACGCCGGCGACACCGCCATTCGTTCGCTCACGCGAGGGCAACGAGTGGACGTCTCCACCCTGCCGGCACCGCTCGCACCGCTATTCAATACGGCGGTGCAGGGCTTTCTGATGAGCTTGTTCGCGCAAGACCCCGCGAAGCTGATTGCGCAGGTGCGGGTGCCGATATTGATCGTGCAAGGTGAGCGCGATCTGCAAGTGAGCACGGCGGATGCGCAACAGCTCAAGCGAGCGCAACCGTCCGCCACGCTCTCGCTGTTGCCAGACACGAACCATGTCTTGAAGACGGTAACGACTGACGACCGGGCAGCAAACATCCGGACCTACGGCGATGCCTCGTTGCCGCTCGCCCCCGGTGTCCTCGAAACCATCGCCCGATTCATCGACGCGAACCCACCAACGCCCTGACGTACCGACAACTGACGCTCAGGCGCTCACGCGCTCAGACACCCAGAAACCTCACCGCCCGAACACCTGCTCAAGCGCCGACGTCATGTCGGCAATCAGATCCTGCGGATCTTCCAGACCGATGTGCAGACGCACGATCGGTCCTGCCGTCGACCAATCTTCGCGCGTGCGCGTGCCCGCCACGTTCGTCACCGTCGCCAGACTCTCGAAGCCGCCCCACGATGCCCCGATGCCGAACAGTTCGAGCGCGTCGACGAAGCGCTCCGCCTGCGCCGTCGTGGCATTGGCGAACTCGAACGAGATCAGGCCGTTCGTGCCAAGGCAATCCCGTTGCCACAACGCGTGCCCCGGGTGCGTCGGCAGCGCAGGGCAGAACACGCGCGCGACATCCGGAAGACTCCCGAGCCAATGCGCGATCTCCAGCGCGTGACGCTCATGCATCTGCAAACGGGCTGCCAGCGTGCGCGTGCCGCGCAGCACGAGATAGGCGTCGTCAGGACTCACCGCTACGCCTTGCGCGTCGGCCATCGTGGAGAGCGTTTGCCAGACCTCCTGCGTCGTGGTGACGGTCCCCATCATGACGTCCGAGTGGCCGCTAAGGTACTTCGTCGCAGCCATGACCGAGACGTCGGCCCCCAACATGAGCGGACGGCACTGCACGCCCGAGCCCCACGTGTTGTCCGCCACAAGCAACGCGCCGTGACGGTGTGCCAGATCGGCCAGCGCCGGAATGTCGCACAACTCGTAGACGAGCGAGCCCGGCGTCTCCACGTAAATCATCTTGGTCCGCGCCGTGATGTGCTCGTCGGCATCGCTGCCATCCGCACGGAAGTATGTGACGTGCACACCCCACGGCTTCAGGAACGTCTCCACGAAGTGGCGCAGCGGCTGATACACGCAGTCCGAGATCAGCACATGATCGCCCGGACGCACGTAGGCAAGAAACACCATCGAGATCGCCGCGAGTCCCGTCGGGAAGAGTCGCGTGCGATAACCGCCTTCCAGCTCGGCGACGACATCCTCCAGCGCGAAGCCGGTCGGATTGCCGCGTGCGCCGTAAGTGAACATGCGCTCGGTGCCGCGACGTCGGCGCGCGTCGTTCATGTCGTCCATCGTGTCGAACAACACGGTGGACGCGCGCACCACGGGCGGATTGACGGCGCGACCGCCGACGACGGTGGTATGCGTGCCGCCCTTGACTAAGCGGGTGGCGAGACGTTTGGGGGGCGATTGTCGGGACATGATCGGGGCGTGGCGGGTAACGGTTCGAACCATTCAGAGGAGGCGTCACGGCGTGCGCGAAGGGGCGCGCACGCCGACGTCAGAGCTTACTTCGCGGCAGCGGGCTCGCCAATACGGAAAGCACCGCGCTCCTGTTCGTCGAGTTGCGCGAGCAGACCCGTCTCCCACGCCAGATACTGACGCGCCGCTGCCTTGTTGCCGTCGTGGCGGTCATGCACGAAGAACAGGTAGTCGATGCATTCGGCGTCCGGCGGCGAGTCGGGTGTGCTCTCGACCGGGTGCCCCGCGGCGGCCCACGCCTTGAAGCCGCCAGCGAGCAACGAGAACGTGCGCGAGTCACCGGCATTCTCGCGACGCCAGTCAGCCGCGAACAGTTCCGCGATGCCGCGCTCCTCCGCAACGAGCACGATGTTGCGCGACGCAGGCAGCTTCGGCAGATGAGGGCGAATCGCCCACTGCGCGCCCGCGATATGCTCGCGACGGTAGCTCATGCTCGGACGCACATCGACAACGGTGACGCTGCCATCGGCAAGCGCGGCAGCGAGTGCGGCCACATCGATCTCGGGCAACGTCGCATCGACCGCCGGCGCACGCACCGGCAGCGACACGCCACTGGCGAGCCCGTCGCGCAGCACGTAGGCGTCGTGGCCCAACTGACGCAGCCAGCTCGCCACGATAGGCGCACGCACGCCGTCGCCATCGAACAGCACCACCCGCGCATGACGCACGCCCACGTACTGATCCGTCGCCTGAATCAACTGACCGCCCGGCGTATGCTGCGCTCCCGGCAACGACCCGGCGGCAAATTCCTCCGGCGTGCGCACGTCGCACAGGAACAACGAGCGCGACGTGTCCGATGCCCATTGCGCAAACGTTGCCGCATCGACTTCCGGCACTGCGAATCGCTCGGCCAACGCGCCACTCGCTTCGCGCATCTGTGCGAGGCTCGACGGCGTTACGGCATCCGGATAGCGACGCGTGCTGCCGTGTTCCAGCGGCAGGTCTTCCAGATACCAGCCCTGTGTGCCGTTCTCCAGCGCCATCACCGGATTGGGAATGCCCAGGTTGATGAGCGTTTGCGCACCAATGATGCTGCGCGTGCGTCCGGCGCAGTTCACGACGATGGGCGTCGTGGGATTCGGCACCAGTTCGCGGATGCGATAGCCGAGTTCGCCATTCGGGCAGCAGATCGACGACGGGATCGTCATCTTCAGATACTCGCTCACGGGACGGCCGTCGAGAATCACCAAGTCGTCGCCACGCTCGCGCATCGCTGCCAGTTCACGCGCCGTGACGCGTGGCGTGTGATACGCCATCTCCACCAGTTCACCGAACGTCTTCGACGGCACGTTGACGCCGGCAAACAGCGTGAAGCCCGCCTGTTGCCAGGCCTCGGTACCGCCTTCGAGCACGTACACCTCGGTGTAGCCGAGCGCGGCCAGACGCTGCGCCGCGAGCACCGCAACGCTCGCGTTGGTGTCGTAGAGCACCACACGCGCATCGCGGCGCGGGGCGAGCCGCACGATGTCGAGTTCGAGACGGCTGTAGGGCAGCGTCACGCCGTAGAAGAGGTGCGCCTCGCCGTACTGGCCGTGCTCGCGCACGTCGAACACGGCGATCTCGGCGCCATCGTGCAGCCATTCCTTGAGAAGGGCGGGCGGCACAAATTGAGGAGTGAACGAAGTCATAGCGTTGCGTCGTTGTCAGTTTCGCCCGGCCGTTTGCCAAAGCGTAGGGATGAGCAGGCCCGCACCGCGCCATTGGCGCGATGTGATGCGGGTGGCGCGAAGCAGGTTCGCGCCGTCAGGGATTTCGCCGCCGGTCTTGCCCGGCGGTCACTGCGGGATCAGCGGCGGGTTTTCACGCCGATATCCATCACTTGATACGTGCCCTTGTCGAGATCGAAGGTGATGCGCTCGGTGAGCGTCTCCAGCGCGCGGCCGTACATGTGCAGGTGGCGAATCGGCGCCTCGCCCTTGATCTCGACGGCATGGATGTCGTCCGATGCCAGCGCAATGCCGTGGCCCGGATCGACCACGACGGTGTCGCTCACTTCGAGCGTGCCGACGCCAGGCGTCTTGCCGTCATCCGTGCGACGGTAGACGTAGTTGTATTCCACGCCCTCGACGGCAGCGATGCAGGCCCACGTGGTGTGGTTGTGCGGCGTGATCTTCTTGCCCGGACGCATCACGTTCAGATACAGCGCGTAGGTCTTGTCGGCGTCTTCCTGAATCAGATAGCGGGCCTGCAATTCGCCATCGGTCGGGGGCGGGAAGTCGGCTTCGCTCCACAGCGCGCTGCGCGCGGCGAGCGATTTGACCTGATCGAGCACGGCGGCCAGCGCGGCACGCGTCTCGCCCTCAGGCGCCAATGCGGCCTTCATGGCGTTGATCGCGTCGCCAACAGCGACCTGACGTTGTTCGGAAATCGTGGGCGTGGACATGATGAAAGTCTTCTCCGTAGTACTTTGTTTTTGCGAGGTGCCCGGGGCAGGGCGCTGTCGTGTGTTGGTGTGAGACCGGCTTATGCGGTGTCAGTCGGGCGGTGTCAGTCGGGCGGCTTCAGTCAGGCGGCGTCAGGCGGGCACGGCGTCGCGCGGCACACCGATCACCGGCGACGGACGCAGCACGTCTTGCAGGAAACGCTGCGCACGCGCGTGCTTCGGCTGGCTGAAGAACTCCGCAGGTGGCGAGTCTTCAAGCAACTCGCCCTGATCCATGAACCAGACGCGGCTCGAAACGTCGCGGGCGAACCCCATCTCGTGCGTGACGATCATCATGGTCAGACCCTCGTGCGCGAGTGAGCGCATGACTTGCAGCACCTCCTGCACCATCTCCGGGTCGAGGGCGCTCGTCGGCTCGTCGAACAGCATGAGCGGCGGCTTCATGGCAAGCGCGCGCGCAATCGCCACACGCTGCTGCTGACCGCCCGAGAGATTCGCGGGCATGGCGTCGATCTTGTGGGCGAGACCCACCTTGGCGAGCAGCGTCTCGGCCTGAGCGACGGCTTCGTCGCGCGACATGCCCAGCACTTTCGTCGGCCCGAGAATCAGGTTCTGACGCACCGACAGATTCTGAAACAGATTGAAGCTCTGGAACACGAAACCGATACGGGCGCGCAACTGATTGAGCTTCACGTCGCGCGCGGTGACGTCCTTTCCTTCGAAGAGGATGCGTCCCTTCTGAATGGCTTCGAGCCGCGTGACGGTGCGAATCAGCGTCGACTTGCCCGAGCCCGACGGACCGCACACGACAACGACTTCGCCGCGCGCGATGGTGGCGTTGATGCCCTTGAGGACATGATGATCGCCGTAGAATTTATCGACATTCTCGAATGCGAGCATGCTCATGGTCGCGTTCTCCTTCTTGAGTCCTGCACTTACGCCAATCCCGCGCGCTGACGGGCGATGCGACGCTCGAGCCAGCCAGCGAAGCGCGAAATGGCGAAACACAACACGAAATAGAAAGCCGCAAGCACGAGGAACGTTTGCAGCGGTTTGGTCAGCACGATCGTATTGACCTGCGCGGCCGAGTACGTGAGTTCAGGCACGCCGATCACATACGCCAGCGATGTCGCCTTGATGATCGACACGAACTGATTGACGATCGACGGCAGCATATTCGCGAGCGCCTGCGGCAGTTGCACATAGCGCATGCTTTGCAGCCACGACAGGCCGTTCGAGCGCGCCGCTTCCATCTGTCCGCGCGGCAGTCCTTCAAGGCCGGCGCGCACGATCTGCGACAGGAAAGCACTCTCGTAGACGATGATCGCGCACACGGCCGTGGTAAAGGCCGACACCTCGGCGCCCACGAGCAACGGCACGGCGAAGTACGCCCAGAAGATGATCATCAGCAGCGGAATGCCACGCACGAGTCGTGTCCAGACACTGGCGGCTCGCCGCATCCAACGCCACGGCGAGACCTGCGCCAGCGCGATCACGACCGAGATGGGGAAGGAAATGGCCAGCCCGAGCGCCGAGAGAATGAGCGTGATCGCCACGCCGCCGAGCGGCCCGTTGGGCCAGCTCCCGACGAGGAACAGCGCGAGATAGTCATGCAGAATCTCGTACATCGTCTCAGACTCCCGAGGGCGCCGTACGGCGTTTGGCGAAGTGCTCGGAGAGCGCCATCAAAGCCAGCGTGCCGATCAGATACAGGATCGTCGCCACCAGAAACACATCGAACGTGCGAAAGGTCAGGTTATCGATCTGACGCGTGCGATAAAGCAATTCGTGCACGCCGATCGCCATCGCCAGCGAGCTGTTCTTGAAGAGCAGCAACGCCTGATTGAGCAGCGCGGGCAATGCCACGCGCACGCCCTGCGGCAGGATCACGTAACGGAACGATTGCAGATACGTCAGACCGATGGACCATGCGGCTTCCTGTTGCGTGTGCGGAATCGCGCGCAGCCCCGAGCGCATGTCTTCCGAGATGAACGCGCCCGCATTGAGCGACAGCGCGACCGTCGCGAAGAAGAACTCGGTGTTGCCTGCGTTGATCCAGTCGCGCAAACCTTCCGGCAGCAGTTGCGGCACGCCGAAATACCACACGAGGATCTGCACGAGCACGGGCACGTTGCGGTGGTACTCCACCACCACGATCACGAAGCCCTTGAAGAGCTTGACCGGCAGGGCGCGCAACGTGGTGAGCGCCACACCCACCACGATGGACAGCAGGCCCGAGACCACGAACAGCCGCAGCGTGGTCAGCACACCGTCGCGGAACAGCTTGAGGTAGCCGTCTTCGAGCAAAAACGAGAGATCGAACATTGCGCGTCGTCTCGCTTACTGCACCTTGATCGGCTCGACCTTGTAGTCGCGCGTGAACTTGTAGACCGACTTGCTGCCGAGCCACTTGTCGAAGCTCTCCTGCAAGCCGTTCGACTTGTCGTAGTCGACCAGGATCTTATTGACGGCAGCAAGCAGCGCGGGCTCGTTCTTGTTCATCACGACTCCCCAACGCTCCTCGAAGACCGGCTTGGCGAGCAAGCGATACTGCTGGCCACCCTTGACCGCGGCTTCATTGGCGAAGCGCGCGAGAATCAATTGGCCCGCCACCAGACCTTCGACCTTGCCTTGTTGCAACGCCAGGTACGCCGACGAGATGTCATGGAACGTGAGCAGGTTCGAATCGGGCAGACGCGTGACCGACACCGCTGCCGAGCTGGAGCCCTCGGACGCCGCAATCTTCTTGCCGGCGAGCTGATCGAGCGTTTGCACCGGCGAGTCGGCACGCACCAGCACGCGAATCGGTGCAACGAAGTACTGATCGCTGAAGTCGACCTGTGCCGCGCGCGCGGGCATCCAGGCGACGGCGGCAGCCAGCACGTCGACACGGCGCGTCTTGAGTTCGGGAATCCGGGCGTCGGTCGACAGGGCGCGGTGTTCGAGCTTCACACCAAGCCCCTTGGCGATCGCGCTGCACACGTCCACGTCGAAGCCGACGATCTTGCGCGTGGCGGCGTCGGGGAACGCATACGGCTCGCTGGCGTTTTGCGTGCCGCAAACCAGCGTGCCACGGGCTTTGATGTCCGCCAGTTGGTCGGCGTGCGCGATGCCCGTCATGGCGAGTGTCGCGAACAGCGCGGCTGCAAGGTGTCGTTGCCACATGATCCTGAGTCTCCTTGAATTCGACCGGAGGGGCGAATCGATTCGCGGGGAACCGGTCAGCGCCGGCTATTCACCCTTTAAGCCCCGGTCACATAAATATTGCTTGAGTGTCAGGCAGGTTATCCACCAAAATTCCCAAGAACAATTTAATTTTTATCTCGGAAACATTAGCGTTTCTGAAGTATCGACCCCAAATACCATGCGAAATCTGGACATCGATCTGCTGCGTACTTTCGTGGCGATTGCGCAGCACGAAACCTTCGCGGCAGCCGCCACGCGGGTGGGTCGCACGCAGTCCGCCATCACGCAGCAAATGCAGCGGCTGGAGCAGGAAATGGGGTGTGCGCTGTTCGAGAAGCAGGGGCGGCAGAAGACGATGACCGCCGATGGCGTGCGACTCGTCGCCTATGCGAACAAGATCCTCGCGCTCAACGATCAGGCCGTGCAGGTCATGCAAACGCGTGGCCCGGCGGAGAAGTTACGCATCGGCTCGCCGCACGACGTGGCCGACTCGATTCTGCCGAGCATGTTGCGACGGCTCTCGAAACTCTCGGCGGAGTTGCAACTGGAGATCATCGTCGGACGCAGCCCGCATCTGATGGACGCGCTGCGCGACAAGGAACTGGATCTGGCGATCTCGACGCGCTACGACGAAGGCTTTCCGGGCATCAAGCTGCGCACGTCGCCGATGGTGTGGATCTGTGCAGACGATTTCATCTTCAACGCCGCGGCCCCGGTTCCGCTGGTGATGGCCGACGAACTGAGCCTGTTCCGGCGGCTGTCCATCGAACGCCTGAACGCGGCAGGCATCGCGTGGCGCACGAGCTTCATCTCGCCGACGCTCACCGGCATCAAGGCAGCGATCAGCGCGGGCCTCGGTGTCACGGCCCGCACCACCGAGTTGCTCGACGCGAACATGCGCGTGCTCTCGGAAGCCGACGGCCTGCCGCGCCTGCCCGACGTCGCCTTCTATCTCTATGTGCAACCGACGTGCACCAGTCAGGTCCTGCGCGAACTGTTCGAATCGACGGAGCACATCGCCACGCGTTTCGGTCCGCCCTTTCTGATGGCCGAGTAACCGGCGAGCATCCGGCGGTCAATAGCAGCTAGCGGTTGTCGATGACTGCCGAGAGTTGCCGATGGCGGTCATGGCGCAGCAGCGGGATCAGGCTTTCGGTGCCGTCCCCGGGCGCATATACGCCAGCACATGTGCGACGTAGTCGGCCTTGCCGAGTTCTACGCCATGCTGACGCAGGATGCCGTACGCGGTGTTGGTGTGGAAATAGAACTGGGCGAGCAGCCAGTCGCGCACATATTGCTCGCCGGTCATGTCGAAGACCACGCCGTTGGGCAATGCGAGAGAGATGTCGATGTATTCGCCTGCGTCGAGGGCGTTATCGGGGAGCGTATCGAGAAACGCGATGGCGTTGGCAAGACACGCCTTCGCCTCGGCAAACGTGCCCGGGCGTTGTTCCGCGTTCCAGCCTTCTCGCTGCACGGCGAGCACGGCGTCCGGAATCGGCTCGCTGCGCAACCGGTACGCCGGCTCCATCGCCTGATAGCAAACGAAGCGCACCTGCGCCGCGAGGGGATACATGTCTGGCGCGAGACGCAACGTCATCAGCCCATCGGGGCCCTTGCCTTTCGATTTTTCATAGGCTGCGGCCTTGTCCAGCCACGCGGACAGGCCGCGCAGCATGTGCGATACGGTAGGGACGAGAAGTTCTGTCAATGTCATGCCACGCCTCCATGGTTTTTGTCGGGACTCAGCGGCGCAGCATATCGCGATCTCTCTCGTTTCGCATAGCACGATGGCGTCGATGCCGCGCTGCGCTACGTCGTTGCGATGAGCAGTTCTTCGGCGTTGGCCGGCGGACGCAACCCGTCGTCCCGGTTCGCGAAATAACGCTCGCTCAGCGCGGCAGCAGACACGTGTTTCGCGTCTTTGAAGCCGCTCTCCCGAGCGAACGCCATCATGCCGTGCGGCGTGAAGAAGCTGATGAACGGCGTGCCACTCGCGCGCGCCCCTTTCTCGGCCATTTCGAGACCCGGACGCACCTCCGGATCGGCCATCTCCAGCGGCAACAGAAACGTCATCGCCAACGTGGAACCGGGTGCGAACGACGCCACTTCGCGCAACGTCGCCGCATTCGCTTCGCGCGTGAGGTACATGCTCACGCCCGTGGAGACGATCACCGCCGGTTGGCTGGCGTCAAAGCCATGCTGCAACAGGGCGTCGCGCCACGATTGTCCGGCTTCGAAATCGACCGGCACGAAGTGCAGCCAATCCTGCACGCCGTACCCGAGTGCGATGAGCCGGTCGTGCTTCCAGCGTTGCGGCCCCGGGCGGTCGACTTCAAAGATCGAGAGCGATTCGGCGAGTTCCGGATGTCGTTGTACGAAGCTGTCCAGGCCTGCGCCAAGAATCAGATACTGGGTGACGCCATGCCTCATCTGCTCGATGACGAGATCTTCGATGAAGCGCGCGCGGGCAACGATGGAGGCGCGAAACGGGCGCGTGAATTCCGGGTTCATGTCGCCGCGCTCTCGCCAGTCGTCCGGCGGGTCGAGCAGCTTCAGCCCAACGTCGTCGGTGAGGACGTGCGGGGGCGCGTCGACTTCGAGGTGCAGCGCACGCCACAACGCAACGCGCGCTGCCGTGCTGTCGGGAGCGATGTCTTTCGGAGACGTCATGGCGCGTACCTCACAGAATCGATGCGATATGCGCCGATTCTTGCACAGCGCCGACAACCCTGCCGGAGCAATCGCTCACGGCTGGCGATAGTGCGCTGCCGTGAAGTCGATGCAGGTCTGAAGTCGAATCCGGAACCTACTAGCGCCCGGGTATGTGCGTGTTAGCATTTTCCACCCGTTGACCTCACAGACTGGAGCGCGGCATACCTTGCGCACGATTCGAGACTTCCTCAATGCACCCGAACAAGCGAGCCGCGAGGCAGAGCTGGCGCCTGTGCTGGCAATGCTTGCCCCAATGCGCGGCGCCGGGTGGCAGTTTCTGTGGGTCGCCTGCGTCTGGTCGTCCTTCGCTCACTGATTTCCATTTCCTCATGCTCCGCTTCGCCAATCTCACCAAGCGCTTCGGCGCCTGTACCCTCTTCGAGAATCTGCACTTCGACGCCCAGGCAGGTTGTGTGGCATTGAGCGACGAAAACGGCAGTGGCAAATCCACGCTGCTCGGCATGCTCGCGGGCACCCTCGACGCCGATAGCGGCGATATCTGGCTTGACGGGCATTCCTTGCGCGACGCGCCGCTGGCCGCGAAATCCGCGCTTGCTTACGTGCCCGACGATTGCCTCGCTTCCCCATTTCAGACGGGCCGCGCGCTACTGGATCTCGTGGCGTCGGCCAAGAAGACAAGCGTCGATGCCACGGTGATCGATCTGGCCCACCGCTTCGGATTAGCGCCTCACATGGAGAAGCGCTTCGAGCAGATGTCGCTCGGCACGCGGCGCAAGTTCTTCCTGAGTGCCACCCTGATTGGTGCGCCGCGCGTAATCATCGCGGACGAACCCGGCAATGGTCTCGACGCCGCCGCACGCGCCGTTCTCATCGACTTGTTCACCACGCTGGGTAAAGATCGCTGCGTGTTCTTTTCCAGCCACGATCCGGACCTCACCGAGGCCTGTCACGCTACAACGGTCAGCTTTGCCGATCTCGCGCGCGACCACGCCATCTAGCACCGTCTCGGTAACGGCAGACGGTTGCGCGCCGCGATAGTTCACCACGCGTCGAAACGTTCTCGATTCGCGCGGCCCCAGACTCTGGCCATCGTCATCACTGGCTGGAAAACAATGGATACCGACTGCGCTGCGCCCTATCGTGAGCGTGACAACCCCGTACCGCACGACACGACCCATGCGATCAACGCGAGACGCATACTGAACGCGACGTGCATCAGCTACGTCGTCGTTCTGCTCGACACGTCGATCGTCAACGTGGCGCTTGAGCCGCTCGCACGCGCCTTCGATGTGCAGATGACCGGGCTGCAATGGGTGATCAATGCGTACACGCTGATGTTCGCGAGTCTGCTGCTCACCGGCGGCACGCTCGGTGATCGATGGGGCGCGAAGCGAGGCTATCTCGCCGGTCTCGTGATTTTCATGATGGCGTCGCTCGGTTGCGCGCTGTCGCTCTCGCCACCGATGCTCATCGCGGCACGCGCGGTGCAGGGGATCGGCGCAGCACTGCTCGTGCCGTGCTCGCTCAAGCTCATTCATCAGGCGACGCCCGATCCCGCCGAGCGGGCGCGCGCCATCGGCCGATGGGTCGGACTGGGCGGCGTTGCACTTGCCGCCGGTCCGCTCGCGGGCGGTGTGCTGATTCACTGGCTTGGCTGGCGCAGCATCTTCTTCGTGAACGTGCCGGTCTGTCTCGTCGGCGCCGTCATGGCGGGGAGAATCGCAGTCGCCTCGTCCACCTCGTCCGCGTCACCCGTGCCGCCCGTGCCGCCTGCGCAACCCTCCGCCCGCCGCGTCGACCTTCCCGGACTGATAGCGGGCATGGTCGCCCTGGCCACGCTGATCGGCGTGCTCATCGAAGGGCACCGCCTCGGCTGGACGTCTGCGTGGATCGTCGGCAGTGCCGTCCTGTCAGCGCTCGCGTGGCTTGCGCTACTGCGCATCGAAGCCCGTCATGCCCATCCAATGCTGCCTTTGTCTCTGTTCCGGAGCGGTGTTTTCACCGGCTCGACGGTCGCGTCGATGGCCTCCGCTTTTGTGTTCTACGGCCTGCTGTTCGTCGTGAGCCTGCACTTTCAGCAGGTGCGCGGGTACAGCGCGTTGGAGACGGGCATGGCGTTACTGCCGATGACGGTCATGGTCGCCATCGGCAGCCTGATGGCGGGGCGTCTGGCCGATCGTTTCGGCCCGGTGTGGCCGATGCTCTCGGCGTTCACCGCCTACGCCGCAGGTGCACTCGGGCTGGCGTTCCTCTCCGCCGACGTGCCGTATGCATTCGCCGTGTTGCCACTGCTCGCGATCGGTGCGGCGTCCGGCGTTGTTTCGCCCATCGCAACGGCGCCGGCGTTGCAAACGGTCACACCGGCACGCGCGGGCGTGGCGGCGGCGGTCCTGAACACGGCGCGACAGGCGGGTGCAGCGCTCGGCGTGGCGATCTTCGGCGCGCTCGTGGGGGCCGCGTCATCCGCGCACACCGGGCTGTACGCCGCGTTGGGACTGGCCGCCGGGGTCAGTCTCGCGATGGTGCCGGTGTGGCGTCTGGCAATGCGCCGGTAGGGGAAGGGCGGCCGGCGTCGGAGGGGAATCGAAGGGGAATCGAAGGCGAATCGGAAAGGAATTGGAAGGGGAGGAAGGGCCGTGGGGACTGCCGTTGAAGCACGACACATCTGTATTGATCTGCGTTTATTAAAGTTACTCGCCGATGCGCCGTAAGCGCAGAGAGTGAAGGTGTAAAGGTGTAAAGGCGCAATGGCAACAATGTATCGATGCGATGGCACCGGCAGTACCGCCTGAGCGGTGGATCCCCCCTATCAACGGCTCGCTTGCGGGCCTACCGATGAAAGCCCATGAAAGTCACCTCGTTGCGAACCCGGATTCTGCTCATCACCTGCGTGACGGTGGTGGGCGCGTTGATTCTCTCTGGCATTACGACTTACGTGATCGTGCGCGAGAGCATGATGTCGAGCATTGCCGATACGCTTTCGGCCGTCGCCAACGGCAACGCCAGCGCCATCGAGCGCTGGTCGGCCGACAAGGCGCAGGCGGTCGTGGCGACCTCGCAGGTCGTCGAAAAAGGAGATCCGGCCGGGCTGGTGAAGCTCATGGGCAAGACCAACGACTTCCCGATCACGAGCATCGGCTGGTCTGACAAGACGTTCTTCTCCACCGCCCCGACGCCGGCGGACTACGATCCGACCGCGCGTCCCTGGTACAAGAGCGCGGTCGCCGCCGGCAAGCTGACCGTCACCAAGCCGTATGGCGATTCGTCGACGGGCATTCCGTACGTGGCCTTCACCGCGCCGCTCGTGCGCGACGGCCAGACCATCGGTGCCGTTAGCGGCGCCGTGGCGCTCACGGGCGTGCAGGACATCATCAAGGCGGTGCACCCCACGCCGTCGAGCCTCGCGCTGGTGGTTGCGAGCGACGGGCAGGTGATCGCCCACCCGGACAACAAGTTCTCGCTCAAACCGTCGACGGACGTTGCGCCCACGCTCACCGCCGATTCGCTCCCGGGCCTGGCCGCCGACGACACCGCGCCGGTCTCCATGGAACTCTCCGGCGCGGCCAAGCTGCTCAAGGCCAAGCGCATTCCCGGCACCGACTGGTATCTGGTGGTTGCCCTCGACCGTGCGGAGGCGACCGCCGGTCTCACGCACGTGCTGGGCGCCACGGTCATCACGCTGGTTGTGCTGACGCTGCTCTCGCTGGTCATCGCGTCGATCTTCACGTCGCGCGCGTTCAAGCGTCTGTCGACCGTGCGCGACGCCATGGACACCATCGGCTCGGGCGACGGCGACATGACGCAGCGTCTGGACGTGATCGGCCACGACGAAGTGGCGCAGATCTCGAAGTCGTTCAACGCGTTCGTCGACAAGATCAGTTCAGCGATGCTCGATGTGCGCTCGGGGGTGTCGTCGATGACCTCGGCCACGAGCGAGATCGAGATGGGCAATCGCGATCTGTCGCAGCGCACGGAAGCGTCGGCAGGGTCGTTGCAGGAGACGTCGTCCGCGCTCACCGAGCTGACGTCCAGCGTCAAGCAGACGGCCGAAACCGCCGAGCATGCCACGCGTCTGGCCAACGACGCGAGCGCCGCTGCCCAACGGGGCGGTCAGGTCGTCACCGATGCCGTTGGCACGATGGCGGAGATCACGCAGTCGTCGGAGCGCATTACCGAGATCATCAGCGTGATCGACGGCATTGCGTTCCAGACCAACATTCTGGCGCTCAACGCAGCGGTGGAAGCCGCACGCGCGGGCGAGCAGGGACGCGGCTTCGCGGTCGTGGCAGGCGAGGTACGAACGTTGGCACAGCGCAGCGCGGCAGCGGCGCAGGAAATCAAGGCGCTCATCGAGACGTCGGTGCACAACGTGAAGAGCGGCACGGAGCGTGTGCAGGCGGCGGGCACGACGATGGGCGAGATCGTCGACGGGATTGCGCGCGTGCAGCGTCTGGTGAGCGAGATTCACGCGGCGATGACAGAGCAGAGCACCGGCATCAGCCAGATCGACCGCTCGATCTCGGAAATGGATCAGGCAACGCAACAGAACGCGGCGTTGGTGGAAGAGTCGGCCGCCGCGTCGGCAATGTTGAGCGAGCAAGCCCGCATGCTGGCCGAAACGGTGGCGCGCTTCCGTCTGCGCGAAGGCCATCACATCGACTCGCACGGATTCGGCGCGCCGCACACGCCGTCGCTGTCGGTGGTGGGGTCAGCACGGCGGTTGGCGGCTTGACGGCTTGACGGCTTGACGGCTTGACGGATTGACGGGGTGACGATGTCAGGGGGCGTCGGGCTAGGTCCCGGCGTGCCCGCCACATCGAATCTCATAGACGACCGATGTGAATTTGGGTGTGTTGCGCCGGTCGACGACAACGCCACCCAGAGATTCGGCAATGCGTTGGCTCGACGTATTGGCTACGGCGACCGGATAGATGTACCGGCCGATGTTCAGTATGTCCGCCCCCCATTGGGCAACCGCAGCAACGGCTTCGCGTCCAAAGCCTGCCCCGTGACGATTCTCGCGAATCCAGATGCCCAACTCCGGCGTATCGTCCGTCGCGCGGTGCAAGCCGACCAGTCCAAGGAATTCGTCGCCGTCACGCTGACGGATCGTGAATACGTAATCGGTTCCGGTGCTCATCTGGGCAAGCCATTCACGCCATACCTCGGCGAAAGACGCCGGATCGGGTGCCGGCTCCCACGCCATGAAGCGTGTGAGAGAAAGCGAGATGCATCCGAAAGCGTCTTGCGCATCGCTGGCGCGAAACGGCGTCATCACCAGCCGTTGCGATTCAATTCGGATATCTTGCGGCGGTATCGGCATCGCTCACCTTTTGTCAGATGACTATCAAACGGGTTCTCAACGGTTCGATTATCGGCCGATAGGGCGACGACGGCGCGGACTGCGTCTTGACGAGAAGCCTCGGGTACGCAGGTAAGCGTGAGGTAGCGCGAAGCATTCACAAAATCAAATTTTCCCGTTACAATCGCCGTCCCCTGCCCAGGTGGCGGAATTGGTAGACGCACTATCTTGAGGGGGTAGCGCCGAGAGGCGTGCGGGTTCGAGTCCCGCCCTGGGCACCAAAGAGTCTATATCTCATCTAGCATTCCCAGCGATTTGGCGTGCATCTGGCGTAATCGCGCGGCGGAATTCCTCTGGAGCGCTCCCGCTCCCCTAGCTCAAAATAGATCGTCTTCTCCCTTGGCTTTAGCTGTTTCTCAAGAAACACAAGCTCGGCAAAGCGTTCATCGAAGGTGACGATATCCACGTCCCCGCACGCGTCTCGGAACGCCTCGAAGCTACGACGCTTGCTCTGTTCTGTGGACAGGCCAACGTCTTCCCCTCCTTTCATCCGGTCATTGTCGTTAGTCATCCAGCACTTATTGTCCACCGTCGGCTAAGCGCCAGATTTTGTGGCGAGCATTTTCGCTCAAACGAGTCACCGAGGGCATTGGATCACTACACGTCGACACGCTGCCGCAAACCGTTGATGACGCACCTTCCGACCACCACTCAGTTTCTCAAGCAACATCATTGACGGAAACGAATCCTCGCTTCCGACGGGTTGCCCTTCCTCCGATGCGCGACGCGTAGTCGACTTCAACCAAAATTGGTTCATTCGACTCCTTGCCCGCGAGCTGCGAAGACCAGCACACAAATCTAGCCATATACGAAACCAAATTTGCGAAAAAACGATATTTCGACTAAATTAGAAATATGGAAACAAGTAACGTACTTGCCGCACTCGCGGCGCTCGCACACTCCGTCCGCCTGAAGGTATTCCGGCTTCTTGTGCAGGCTGGTCCCCAAGGACTACCCGCCGGACGTATTGCAGAACTCATGGACATGCCCCCGTCGTCGCTGTCGTTTCACCTCAAGGAACTGCATCGTGCCGATTTGTTGGCGAGTCAACAGGAGGGCCGGTCAATCATTTACATGGCTCGCTTTGAAACCATGAACGCATTACTCGGCTACCTCACGGAGAACTGCTGCGACGGTGTGCCGTGTATGCCTGAGTCAATCTGTAACCCTGCCGCAAAGTCTTGACCATGAAGTGCTTTCACGTCCACGTCAGCCTTGCCGATCTGGCCACCAGCGTTCGCCGCCAGAGATCGCACCGTCGACAACGCGGCATGTTGCGTTCCCACTCAATTGACTGAGGCGCCAAGCACGTTCCTGCTGCTCGCCAAGAGCTAACTGCGGCTGAACAACAACTCCCCGAACCTACCTGCTCCTCGCGCTCTGACGAGGAAGGACTAACTCACCCCGAAATCGCCATGTCAGAAAAGATCTTCAACGTTCTGGTGCTGTGCACGGGCAATTCCGCGCGCAGTGTGATGGCCGAAGCGCTGTTCAATGTGGTCGGCAAAGGCCGCTTTCATGCCTACAGCGCGGGTAGTCACCCGACCGGTGTGGTAAATCCCTTCGCGCTCGAGCGGTGTCAATCGATTGGATACGACACGTCGGGACTGCGCAGCAAGAGCTGGGACGAATTTGCGTTGCAGGGCGCGCCTCAGATGGATTTCGTCATTACCGTCTGCGACCAGGCTGCGGGAGAGGTCTGCCCTGTCTGGCCGGGCACGCCGATCACCGCGCATTGGGGATTCACTGACCCCGCAGCGATTCAAGGAGCGGACGACGACAAGCGCAGGATCTTCGAAAAGGTATTCCGTCAGATATTGAATCGCGTAAATCAGTTCGTTAACTTGCCGCTGCACATCCTGGATCGCAACGCTATTCAGAAAGAAGTGCGGGCGATTGGCGAGCGACCTGTGGAGTCGAATCAATGAGTACCGCACAAAAGTCAGCAACCGCGCCGCAGTCCGGAGTCATCAGCTTCTTTGAGCGCTATCTGACAGTGTGGGTCGCGCTGTGCATCGTCGCGGGTGTCTTGCTCGGTCAATGGCTGCCGGGGATATTCCGCACCATCGGCGCAATGGAGGTCGCGCAGGTCAACCTTCCGGTCGGATTGCTGATCTGGATCATGATCATTCCAATGCTGATCAAGATCGACTTTGGCGCAATGGGGCAGGTTGCGGGCCATTGGCGGGGTATTGGTGTCACGCTTTTCGTAAATTGGCTCGTCAAGCCGTTCTCAATGGCCTTGCTGGGATGGATCTTTGTGCGGCATCTGTTTGCAGCGTGGTTGCCCTCAGACCAACTCGATAGCTATATCGCCGGCTTGATCCTACTCGCCGCCGCCCCGTGCACTGCAATGGTCTTTGTCTGGTCGCAGCTTTGCAAAGGTGATCCGTATTTCACCCTCTCGCAGATAGCCCTGAACGACGCCATCATGGTTGTGGCCTTTGCCCCCGTCGTTGGTCTGTTACTTGGGCTGTCTTCGATTACGGTCCCCTGGGACACTTTGATCACATCCGTTGGACTCTATATCGTCGTCCCGGTATTGATCGCGCAAGGTATTCGCAAGGCTCTTTTCGCCCGGGGAGAAGCTACTTACAAGAGCGTTGTCAGCGCGTTGGGACCGTACTCAATAACGGCACTGCTCGCTACGCTCGTCCTGCTGTTTGGCTTCCAAGGGAACGCCATTGTCGAGCAGCCGCTAATCATCTTGCTGCTGGCGGTCCCGATTCTCTTACAAGTGTTGCTCAACGCGGGGCTCGCCTACTTGCTAAATCGCAAGCTCGGCGTGGCCCACTGCGTCGCGGGTCCGTCAGCCCTGATCGGCGCCAGCAACTTCTTTGAGTTGGCCGTCGCCACGGCTATCAGTCTTTTCGGCTTCCATTCCGGCGCGGCCCTTGCCACCGTCGTGGGGGTGCTGGTCGAAGTACCCGTGATGCTTTTCGTGGTCGGGGTCGTCAATCGCTCGGAACGTTGGTACGAATCGCAATAAGGAAATCTCATGTCCGTCACGATTTATCACAACCCATCGTGTGGCACGTCGCGTAACACGCTGGCAATGATCCGCAACGCTGGTATTGAGCCTACGGTGATCGAATATCTGGATTCGCCTCCAGACCGCCGAACGTTGCAGGCCATGATTCGCGACGCGGGTTTGTCGGTTCGCGAGGCACTTCGAGAGAAAGGTACGCCATACGCCGAACTTGGCCTGGACGATCTATCGCTGTCGGACGATGTTCTGCTCGACGCCATGCTCGTTCATCCAATCCTGATCAACCGTCCGTTCGTCATCACGGAACTGGGTGTGCGCCTGTGTCGTCCGTCCGAAGTGGTGCTCGACATTCTGCCGTCCCCACAAAAGGAAACCTTTACGAAAGAAGATGGCGAGGCAGTCATCGACGTCGATGGCCGGAGAATCAAATGACAGTCAGTCTGCCAAATGTGAACATCACGGCCATTGATATCCCGGACGTCCATAAACTCGAACCGGCAAACATCAGTGAGCATCCGCCACGCATTTTGCTGTTGTACGGCTCCTTACGTGAGACGTCGTATAGCCGCCTGTTGGTGCAGGAGGCCGAGCGAATTCTGCAACGCTTTGGTGCCGACACGCGAATTTTCGACCCGGAAGGCTTGCCGCTGGCCGATAGCGCGTCAGCAGACCACCCAAAGGTGGTAGAGCTGCGCACGCTCTCCGAGTGGTCCGAGGGACAAGTGTGGTGTAGCCCCGAACGTCACGGCACATTGACTGCCGTTTTCAAGAACCAGATTGATTGGCTTCCGTTGGAGATGGGGGGTGTGCGTCCGACGCAAGGTCGCACGTTAGCGGTCATGCAGGTCAGCGGTGGCTCTCAGTCCTTCAACTCCGTCAACGCCCTTCGTGTGCTTGGAAGATGGATGCGCATGGTCACGATTCCCAACCAGTCGTCGGTTGCCAAGGCATATCAAGAGTTCGACGCCAACGGTCGCATGAAGCCCTCGTCTTACTACGACCGAGTCGTTGACGTCATGGAGGAGCTGTACAAGTTCACCCTGTTGATCAGGGACCGAACCGAATACCTAACGGATCGGTACAGCGAGCGCAAAGAAGCCGCACCGGCAGCAGCAACCGCACTCGCTGCTGCCGCCATGATTCACGAGAGAGATGCCCGGACCAGTGACGCGGACACCGGCGAAGTCGAGTAAGGAGCATAGGCGATGGCGCCAAGCAACGGTATTTGCCGCATTCAGTGTTGCGCTCGTCGAACCCCTTCGTAAGTTCACCAAGGTAGCTCTACTCGAGCCGTAACTTCTGCCCGCCAAATCGTTCCCGCTTTCTATACGTCGCCATGCAGCCGCCTTCTGTTGGCGTAAATGCGGCGTAGCGGCTATCATTGCGAACTGCAAATTTCGCGGTGCCACCGTGCATTTCGGAAGTTGCCGATCGGCCAGAAACCCGCGACAGCGTCAGGCTTCGCGGGTTTTTTGTTTTCCGCAGCGTTACGGCAAGTCGTCATGACGGCCGACGCAACATCGGGCAACATGAAGGCAAATCAGACTCGCATCGGCAACGCCGGCGCGATCATACACGCAGCATTGCGCGAGACGCTCAGCGACATCGCCCGGGAGAAAGACAATGATTGACGGCCTGATTGGCGGCAAACTGTACGGCAAGGCCGCGCAGCGCACCGGACAAAACGGACACCCCTTCGTCACCGCCAAAGTGCGCGCGACGGGCGGTGACGGTGACGGCGATGCGATCTTCGTCAACGTGATCGCGTTCAGCGAGACGGCGAGCCAGGCGCTGCTGGCGCTCGAAGACGGCGACAGCGTGTCGATCTCCGGCTCGCTCACGCCGAAGGTGTGGACCGACCGCAACGGCGAGACGCGCCCCGCGCTCGATATGGTCGCCACCCTCGTCATGACCGCATATCAGGTCAAGCACAAACGGGCGACCACCCGGGGTAACGCCAGCCCGACGCCCGACACGAATCTCGACGACAGCGACGCGCCGCTCTGACGCCCCGCCAGACACCTCGCTAGACAGCCAACGCCGCGCCATCGCTGCGCGGGTCGTGGGCGCCCGTCGCCAGCCCGTCCGCTTCCATCGCAATCACGCCCGCCTGACCCGCCAGCGGGCTGTGCCTGGGCAGCGCCGCCAACGCGTGCCCACGCTGCGTCAACGCGGCGAACACCTCGTCCCCCGCGTCGCACTCCAGCTTCAGATTGTCCCGGCTGTCGGAGAATGTGCGACCCAGCAGAAAGCGCGGCTGCGACAGCGCTTCGTATGGGTTCATGCCGTAGTCGATCAGCCGCGTGAGCAACGCGCTCAACGTCTGCGGCTGACCGTCTGCACCCTGCGTCCCGTACAGCAGGCGGGGGCGTCCGCCTTCCAGATACATGCCGGGATTGAGCGTGTGGAACGGCCGCTTGCCGGGCATCAATGCATTGGGATGCGCGCCGCCTGCCGGTCGGAATGCTGCGCCCCGGTTGTGCCACAACACGCCCGTGTCGCCCGCCATCACGCCGCTGCCCCAGTCGAAGTAGATCGTCTGCAACACGCTGACGGCGCGACCTGCGGCGTCCGTCGCGGCAAAGTACACCGTGTCGCCCTCGCGGAAGCGGTGCGGCCAGTCGAGTGCCACGTGATCGTCGATGCGCGACGCGGCCGCCGATAGATGCGCATCCGACAACATCGTGCTCACCGGCACGTCGGCATATTCGGGGTCCGCCACATGGCGGTCGCGATCGATGAACGCCTGCTTCACCGCTTCGACAAGCCGGTGGTAATACGTCGCGCTGCCATGCGCGCAATCTCGCAGCCCCAGCCGCGCGAGTATCCCCATGATCTGCAACGTCGTCACGCCCTGCGTCGGGGGCGGCAGCGTCGCCAGCGTGCCGTTGCCGTAAGGCATCGTCAGCGCAGGCGACACATGCACGCGCGTGGCGGCGAGATCGTCTCGCGTGAGTGGAGACCCCGCCGCTTGCAACCCCTCGGCCATACGGGCCGCCAACTCACCTTCGTAGAATTCGCGCGCGCCGCCATCGGCCAGCCGTCGCAGCGTTTGCGCCAGCGCGGGTTGCCGAAACCGCTCACCCGCAACCGGCGCACGGCCGTGCGGCAGGAACGTTTGTGCGAAGCCGCGCCACGTCGCCGCATCGCGCATCTCGTCGGCACGATACGCGTACCAGAAGTCCTGCGAGCGGCTCACCGCAAAACCGTCTTCGGCCGCAGCGATCGCCGGCGCGAGCAGCGACGCCCGCGACAACGTGCCGCCCCAGCTCTCACGGCTCACGCGATACGCCGCCTCCCATGCCGCGACCGTCGCTGCCGTGGTCAGTGCCGACGCGGGTCCGCGCACGGCAATCGCTGCGCCGTCGAGCAGCGCCTGAGGCAAGTGCTGCGCCGCTTGCCCGATGCCGGAAATCGCGAGGGGCGGGGCATCGTCCGTTGCGCCATCCGCCATCAACCAGAATCCGTCACCGCCAAGGCCCGTGAAGTGCGGCATCGTGACACACAACATCGCCGCCATGGCGATCGCGGCTTCGATCGCATTGCCGCCTTGTTGCAGGACGTCGCGCCCTGCTGCGCTGGCGAGCGCATGCGGACTCGTGACCAGCCCGGCGCGTCCACTGGCCTGGGCGGGCGGTGCGGGATCGAGATCGTCTCGCGGCGTCATGCGGCAGCTCCTGCCCCAGGTTGTCCGCCGAGATACGCCGCCGCCAGACGCGCGTCGCCCGCCAGCTCGCTCGCGGAACCCGTCACGCTCACGCGCCCCTCCTCGAGCACGTAGCCGCGATCGGCGATAGACAACGCCATCGCCGCCATCTGATCGACGAGCAACATCGACAGCGATTCGCGTCGCAATGCATCGAGCGACGCGAACAATTCGGCGATGACCTTCGGCGCCAACCCGAGCGACGGTTCGTCGAGCAACAACACGCGCGGGGCCGACATCAACGCGCGTGCAATCGCCAGCATCTGCTGCTCGCCACCAGAGAGCAGGCCCGCGCGCTGATGTTGCCGCTCCTGCAAACGCGGGTAGCGCGCAAACATCTGTGCAATACGGGCATCGAGCGTCGCCCGGGGCAGACGCCCGCACGCAAACGCGCCGAGCCGAAGGTTGTCGAGCACCGACAGTTCTGCGAATACCTGCCGCCCCTCGGGCACCAGCACCACCCCCAGCGCAGCAATCTTTGCGGCGTCCAGCCGGGACAGGTCACGTCCCTCGAACGTGATGCCGCCACTCACCGGACGATGCAGGCCCGCCAGCGCGCGCATGAGTGTCGACTTGCCCGCCCCATTGGCGCCGAGCAACGCCACCAGTTCGCCCTCGCGCACCTGAATCGATACGTCATGCAGCACCGGCGCTGCACCGTATCCCGCAGTGAGCTTGCCGACACCCAGCACTTCCGGCGTCGTTGCGGCGGCACGTTCATGCGGCTTGCCCGCGTCTGCGGCCGACGCGCCGAGATACGCCTGACGCACACGTTCGTCATGCCGAATGGCGCTCGGCGAGCCTTGCGCGAGGAAACGTCCCGCATCGATCACGACGATGCCATCCGACACGCCCATCACCAGCGACATATCGTGTTCGACGAGCCCGACGGCCACGCCACTGTCAGCGATCTCCCGCAACAGTTTGCCCAGTTGATCCTTGTCTTGTGTCGACAGCCCTGCCGCCGGCTCGTCGAGCAGCAGCACGGCAGGGCGTATCGCCAATGCGCGGGCAATCTCCACCAGACGCCGGTCGACGTGCGCGAGATCGGCGGCCATCAGTTCCACATCGCCGTGATAGCCGCACGCGCGCAGCAGGGCGGTTGCCGCGTCGCGATGCGTCTGACTGCGCATGCGAGCCACGCCGAGCAAACCGCCGAGGCGGCCCGCGCTCAGGGCCAGCGTCACGTTGTCCAGCACACTCATGCCACCGAACAGTTGCGACGTCTGATACGTGCGCGCCACCCCATGCCGCGCGCTGTCACAGGCGCCCCGTGCGGCGAGCGTGTCCCCCCCGAGCGCACGCGTGCCCGACTGCGGACGATAGAAGCCCGACAGCATATTGAGGACGGTCGATTTGCCCGCGCCATTCGGTCCGATCAGACTCGTCACGCGCGCTGCGGGCAGCTCGAACGACAGATCGGCCACTGCCTTCACGCCGCCGAAGGTCATCGCAAGGCCCTGCGCCGCAAGCCCCTTGCGCTGGGCTTGCGCGAGCACCGGCAGCCTGAGCGGCGTTGCGGTGTCGCCATCGACGCCCTCATGCGACGCCCCGCGCCGCGACTTCCACCACGCGCCCAGAACACCGATCACACCGTTGGGTGCGCCCCACAGCACGACCAACAGCAACACACCGAAACACAGCAGACGCAGGTTCTCGAGGCTCGCCAGCAACTCGGGCAGCAACCCGACGACCACTGCGCCGACGAGCGGCCCGGCAATCGTGCCCGCGCCGCCAATCATCACCACCAGCACGAACAGAAGCGACTGGAGGAACGAGAACATGCCCGGCGTCACCATGCCTTGCAGCGGCGCGAACAAGCCGCCCGCCAGACCGGCCAGCGCCGCCGAGAATGCGAACGCGACCGCCTTCACGACCAGCGGATTGACGCCGATCGATGCCGCCGCCGTCTCGCTATCGCGCACGGCACGCATCGCCGCCCCCCACGCGCCACGAGAAATGCGCGCATAGATGACCAGCGCCACGCCCAGCACGGCAAGCGCTGCCACCGCCACCACGCGCTCGCTTCCCGCAATACCGAAGACGCCCGGGGGCATCACGCCCATCAGGCCGTTCTGTCCACCGGTCAGCGCGCGCCACTCCACCGCACCGTGCTCGACGATGAACCCGAACGCAATCGTCACCATGGCAAGACCGGGGCCGCGCACACGCAACGCGGGCAATGCCAGCAACCCACCGGTCAGCGCGGCAATCGCCCCGCCCGCCAGCCACGCAGGCCAGAACGGCCACCCCGCCTGCGTCGTCAGAATGGCCACGGCATACGCACCGATCGCGTAAAAGCCCACATGGCCGAACGACACTTGCCCCGTCAGTCCGAGCAGAAGATTCAGACCCACGCCGCAGATCGCGAGCAGCGCCACGCCCGCGATCACCACGACGAAATAGCCGTTCACCACACACGCGGCGCCCGCCATGGCGAGCAGCGCGGCCGCGAGTATCGTCGTCAGTGCCACGCCATCACGCGTTCGTCGATTCCTCGCGCTCGACGCACTCGACGCACCGGGACTTGCAGAACGCGACGCCAGCCGCAAAGGAGAATCGCTCATACCTTGCGCACCTCCGCGCGACCGAACATGCCTTCCGGACGCATCGCGAGCAGCACGATGACCAGACCGAACGTGATGATTTGCGTGTAGCTCGACCCTAGCGTCGCGGTAATCATCGCTTCGCTCACGCCGAAGAGCAGACCGGCGATCATCACGCCCCACGCGCTGGAGAGTCCGCCGAGAATCGCCACGGCAAACGCCTTGAGGCCGAACACGGTGCCCATGTCCGCCTGCACGTTGAACAGCGGTGCGATCAGGACACCGGCAACGCCCGCGAGCAGCGTCGATACGGCGAACGCGCCCGCGATGGTGCGCGCAATGGGAATGCCCATGAGACGTGCGGCGTCGCGGTTCTGCACCACGGCCAGCATGGCTACGCCCCAACGCGAGCGACGCAGCACGTAGTGCAATACCCCTGCGAGCGCGAGGCCGACCACCGGGATCACCAGTTGCAACGGATAGACGCCGAGTCCAGCGTCGCCGATCTGCAAGGAGCTTTGCGCCAGCGACGACGGCAGACTGCGCGGCTCGGTGCCGAAGGTCAGCATGACCACGTTGTCGAGCACAATGCCCAGCGCGACGGTCGCCATCAGCCACGCACTGGACCCGCGCCGCACGAACGGCTGCACCGCGAGCCGCTCCACCACCAGACCATAGACGGCACACAGCGCGAGCGCGGCGACGATGGCCAGCGGCATCGGCCAGCCGAGCGTCTGCGCGAACGTGTACGCCAGCACTGCGCCCAGCATCATCGAGCTACCCTGCGCGAAATTGACCGTCGCGCTCACGGCGAAGGTCAGATGAAAGCCGAGCGCCATGAGGCCGTACATACTGCCGAGCCCCAGGCCGGCGACAAGCGCCGAGATCCATTGCATGAGATGTCCTCCGGAATGCCGCCGCGCGGCATCCCTCAATACCGGTGACGTGTGACTTACTTCGCCGCGACCTTCGCGCCCGTTGCCGTCACGGGAACGATGCGGTTGTCGATGAACTGCGCCCACACGTAATCCTGCGCGGACAGCGCGTCGTGCTGCTGGTCGCTGAAGGGCTTCACGTACGTCTTGATGAGCCCTTCATAGCGATCGATCTTGTAGAAGCCCATGCGAATCGCGTCGCCGTTCGTCGAGCCCGCCTTGTCGATCGCGAGTGCGCTCAGACGCATGGCGTCGTAGGCGTTCGCCACACCGACGGCGGGCGTGATGTCGTCCACGCCTTTGATGTCGGCGTACTTCGCCTTGAGGGCGGCCACGACACGCGTGCTCACCGGCGACGTTGCGCCGAAGAAGCTATACGTCTGCACGAAATGCACGGCCTTCGCGTTCGGGCCGGCCAGTTCGGTGAAGCGCCCGCCCGCGGGCCCCCAGTGCGACACGATGGGCACCTTCCAGCCCATACGGTCGAGCGACTTCACGACCTGTGCGGACGGTCCGACGTTGCCGACCATCAGCAACGTGTCGGCCCCGGCGGCTTTGAGGCGGCCAAGCTGCGGCGTGATGTCCACGTCGTTCGCCTCGAATTTCTCCACCCCGGCAGGCTTCATGCCTTTCGCGGCCAGCGCCGCCACGATGCCTTTCTCATTCGATTCGCCCCACGGGTTGTTCACGAGAATCAGACCGAGCTTCTTCGCGCCGAAGGTTTGCTGCGCATGCTCGACCATGGCGCTGTCGACGATTTCATCGACCGCCGATACACGGAACACGTAGTTCGGATTCGCGCCGTTACGCGTAATCGGCGTACCCGCCGCCCACGGCCCCATGAACGGCACTTTCTCCTGATTGGCGATGGGTACGATGGCCATCGACACCGGCGTATCGAGTCCGCCAAACAGCACGGCCACCTTGTCCTTGTAGATCAACTCGCGGGCGGCGAGCACCCCTTTGGCCGGGTTGCCTTCGTCGTCGCGACGCACCAGCTCCAGCTTGCGGCCGCCGAGCACACCGCCGCTCGCGTTGATCTCGTCGATGGCGATCGTCATGCCACGCGTTAGCGCCTCGCCAGCGCGCGCCGATTGCCCGGAGAGCGCCGTGACGAGACCGATCTTGATCGTGTCTGCCGCGTAACCGGACGCACTCGCAAACGTCATACCGGCCGCCGCGAGTGCAAGCGCACCGGCCTTGAGCCAGCGACGGCGGGGTGAGGCGGATGCCGTCGTTGCGTTGCGGGTGCTGGCGGCGTTCAAACGTACAGATGCAGACATGAGCAATCTCCGTGAGGAAACATCAGAAGCGATTCGTGAGCGGACCGAACAAATTCCCGCAGTCCCAAAGTCTCGCAGTCTCGTTACCGGGCACTGCCCGGACATGTTCCCGCCGTACGCAAGAGGCGTGCCACGTCGTCAACATTTCGTCGAGATGGTCCGGCACGATATGTGTCGCAACGTGTTGACGATCTGGCATCGAAATTGCGAACGATTGGTTGTGACGTTCGTTGACGATGCGTTTTGCGCCAACTCGGAACGCGCCCGCACAGTCGCGGTGCGCCAATGTTTCAAGTCGGCTCACGACGTCTGCACGAACGATGAACGAATGGCCCCTGACCCCTGATCCCTGGCATGCCTTGCGAGCACGCACGGCAAAGACGACACCCGATGACTTCTGCCCTGACGCTTCCGGAACGAGACGACTTCGCGAACACCGATACGCGCTTCGGCCCGCTTCGTACCCACGACCGCTTCGACTATCTGCCGATCACTGCGCGCGACACCTATCGCTGGCCCAACGGCGCGCGCCTTGCCGTCTATCTTGGTTTCAATCTGGAGCATTTCGCCTTCGGCGAGGGACTGGGCGCCAATCTGGGGCCGCTATCGCCGCAGCCCGACGTGCTCAACTTCAGTTGGCGCGAATACGGCAATCGGGTGGGGGCGTGGCGCTGCCTCGATCTGTTCGACGATTTGTCGATGCCTGCGGGGGTGGTGGTCAATACGTCGCTGCTCGATCATTGCCCCGCGCTCGTGCACGCGTGCGTGGCGCGCGGCGACGAGTTGATCGGACACGGGCATACGAACGCGCATCGTCAGAGCGATTTCGACCTCGTGCATGAGCACGATCTCCTCGCACATTGCCGCGATCGTCTGCGCACCGAGACGGGATGCACGCCAACGGGATGGCTGTCACCGTGGATCTCGGAGACGCATCACACGCCGGATCTGCTCGCGCGCACGGGCTATCGCTACACGCTGAACTGGTGCCACGATGACCGGCCGGTGCGCATGCGAACGTCGCACGGCCCGTTGTGGTCGGTGCCGTATCCGCAGGAGGTGAACGACATTCCGATGATCGTGGGACGCCAGCTCGATGGCGCGGCATTCGCCGACATGATTGCAGATCAGTTCGACGAAATGTATGCGCAGGCGGAGCATCCGACACGCGCGCAGCCGCTGGTGATGGGGATCGCCCTGCATCCGTATCTCGTCGGGCAGCCGTATCGCCTGCGCCATCTGCGCCGCGTGCTCAGCCCTATCGCCGACGCCGCGCGACGTGGTGAAATCTGGCTCACCACGCCGGGCGACATCGCCGCGCACGTCACGGCCTTGAGCGTTACCCAACCCGATGCCATCATGGGGTGACGCCGGACATGACGCTCAAGCTTCACTGCCCGGTGTGCCCGGACTGCCCGCCTTCTACCCTGTTACCGTCACCGCCCATGGCTGCCGACAAGCCCCTGACCCCTTCGCGACGCGCTGCCGGCAAATCCGCCCGGTCTGCCGCCGCCGCGTCTGCGCACGACACCGAATCGCGTTTGCTCTCCCTGCATGCGCCCGCCGCGCAAGACCTGAGCGAGCAGAGCGCCGAGACGCGCATCGAGACGCATATCTATCGCACTATCGTCGATGGCGTGCTCGGCCATCGCCTGACGCCCGGCACCAAGCTGCCGGAGCCGGAGCTATGCCAGCTCTTCGACGTGGGGCGTGCCGTGGTGCGTCGCGTGCTGGAGCGTCTGGCGCATGACGGCATCGTGACGCTGCGTCCCAACAAGGGCGCGGTGATCGCCGAGCCGACGCCGGAGGAAACCCGCGAGATCTTCGAGGCACGGCGGGCGCTGGAGCGTGCGCTCGTGGAACTCGCGGTCGCCAACGTGACCGACGACGACCTCGCCATGCTGCGCCGTCAGCTCGACGCCGAACATGCGGCCATGCACCGCTTCGATCAACCATCGTGGGCGCGCCTCGCGAGCGATTTCCATTTGCGCGTCGCGGCACTGGCGGGCAATGCGGTACTGCTGCGCTATCTCAGCGAGTTGATCTCGCGCTGCTCGCTCATCGTCGGGTTGTACGAGCCGCCCGGCTATGCACCGTGCGAACACGACGAACACACCGCCATCGTGGAATGCATCGCGCAGCGCGATGCCGCAGGCGCCATCGCCCGCATGCAATCGCATCTCGAAGAACTCGAGCGACGTATCGAGACGACACGCATGCGCGGCCAGAAGAGTCTGGCGTCGCTGCTCGGGTTGCCGGAAGTGGCATCGCCGGAGGATGCCGCACCGCCGAGCGCGCCCGCCAGGCGTCAACGCCGTGAGCGAACCTGAGGGCATCGCATGGAAATCGACTTCCGGGAAATTACGGCGTATCAGCGCTACAAACTCATGGCGAGTCTGATCGTGCCGCGTCCGATCGCGCTCGTCACCACGCTCAACGAGGACGGCACCGTCAACGCCGCCCCCTTCTCGATGTTCAACATGCTCGGCGAGGAGCCGCCGATCGTGATGCTCTCGATCAACCGGCGCAACGACGACTCGCTCAAGGACACCGCCGCCAACATCCTGCGCAGTCGGGAATACGTCGTGCATCTCACCGACGAAGCGATGACGGCGCGCATGCACGCGTGCGGCGACCCGCTGCCACCCGGCGAGAGCGAACTGACGCACGCGGGACTGACACCGGTGGCGAGCAGCCTCGTCGCGCCACCGCGTATCGCGCAGGCGCCGGTCGCCTTCGAGTGCACCCTTTGGGAAACGCTGGAGACGCCGAGCCGCCATATCTTCATCGGGCGCGTCGAGCGCATGCACGCCCGCGACGAACTGATCGACACACAGCAATGGCGCGTGAGGTTACAGAACTACTTTCCCGTGGGACGGTTCGGGGCGAGCTTCTACGTCGATACCCGCAATCGCTTCTCGCTGGAACAGGACGGCGGCCAACCCACGGTCAGCACCGCCGTCGATGAGATGTAGTGGCAAGCGCAAAGAGCACGTGACGACGGCGCTACGCTGCCACGTGCTCGCGGTTTGAGCGCAGCTTCAATCGAAACGACGGCCGCGCGTCTCCGGCATCTTCAGATAGACGACGAGCGAGATCGCTGCGCAGATCGTCACGTACCAATAGAAGTACGACTCGTGGCCGCTCGCCTTGAAGCGCAGCGCCACGAACTCCGTCGTGCCGCCGAGGATCGCCGTCGTGAGCGCGTACGGGAAGCCGACCGCCAACGCACGAATGCGCGGCGGGAACAGCTCCGTCTTCGCCAGCATGTGCACCGACGTGAAGCCCGAGAGCATCACCAGCCCGGCGAACGACAGCGCAAACGCCACCACGGGATCTTTCGTGTGGCTGAGCGCCGTGAAAAGCGGCACGGAGAACAGCGTCGTGCTCACGCCGAAGATCATCAGCACCTTGCGACGGCCGATCACGTCCGAGAGCAGCCCGAACAACGGTTGCAGCGGCATGTAGAGCAACAGCGCCAGCGTGGAGACGAACGTCGCCGACTCCTTCGACAGTCCGACCGAGTTCACCAGAAACTTCTGCATGTACACGGTGAACGTGTAGAACGCGACCGTGCCGCCGATGGTGATGCCGATGGCCAGCAGAATCTGCGGCCAGTGCGCCAGTACTTCGCGGGCAATCGACGTCTCACGCTTCTTCGCGCTCTCGACGAACGCGTCACTCTCCGTCACGTTGCGACGCATGTACAGCGCAAACAGGGCCAGCACGCCGCCCAACACGAACGGAATGCGCCATCCCCAATGCTCGATCTGTTCTGCGGTGAGCAATACGCGTTGCATCAGCAGCATCAGGCCGAGCGCAACGAGTTGTCCCGCGACTACGCTCACTTGCAGGAAGCCGAGGTAGAAGCCCTTGCGATGCTCCGGTGCGACTTCGCTCAGATAGGTCGCGCTCGTGCCGTACTCGCCCCCCATCGACAGACCTTGCAGCAAACGCGCCGCAATCAACACCATCGGGGCGAAGATACCGATGGTGGCGTAGCCGGGCGTCAGCGCGATCATCATCGAACCGACGCTCATCGCGAGCACCGATCCCGTGAGCGCCGCCTTGCGGCCGCGACGGTCGGCGTACAGACCGATGAGCCAACTGCCCAGCGGACGCGCCACATAGCCGACCGCAGCAATCGCCGCCGTATTCATCAACTGAACGGTCGGGTTGTCGCCGGGGAAAAAGGCTTTCGCAAAATAGATCGAGAAGATGCTGTACGCGAGGAAGTCGTACCACTCGATCAGGTTGCCCGCGAGGCCGCCGACGATGGAACCGATCTTGACCGGCGCGCGCGCGCCCGAGGCGGCGTGAGACGCGTGTGAGGTTTGCGAGGGACGGGCGGCAAGGGAATCCGAGGGGGGCGTCAAAATCTGTCTCCGTGACTTGTTGTCTACCGCAGTCGTGCAGTGATGCCGTGCTGCGGGAAATGCGAGCGACGCCGCGAACGGCCGGCGTCACTGTCAGGCGTATTCAAAGGCGGGCGCGAAGCCGCTCAGTCGGCCGCGTACTTTTTGTCGAGCGCGTCGTAGAACGACTTGTTCACCAGACGCTGGCGCTCCGCGAAAGGCACCACGAGCGACGGATCTTCGTCCAGACGGCCAGTATCGCGCAGCGTACCCAACGCCTTCTGCATGCCGAGTACGGCACTTTGCAGCGCAGCGTTCGCATACAGCACGATGCCGTAGCCCAACTCGGCCAGACGCGGTTGCGATTGTGTCGGCGTCTTCCCGCCAATGACGATGTTGATCAGTTGCGGACGATCGAACAGCGCCGGCAGACGCTCGATATCGGCCAGCGTCTCCGTCGCTTCGATGAACAGGATGTCCGCGCCGGCGTCGATGAAGCGGCGCCCGCGTTCGATGGCGGCTTCAATGCCCTCCACGGCTGCGGCGTCGGTGCGGGCGATGATCTGGAGGTTGGCGTCTTCACGTGCATCGACGGCGGCGCGGATCTTGCCGGCCATCTCGTCGGCACCGATCACGGCCTTGCCGTTGAAGTGGCCGCACTTCTTGGGCAACACCTGATCTTCGAACTGGATGGCGTCGGCGCCGCTGCGCTCGAGCACGCGCACCGTATGACGCACGTTCAATGCGTTGCCGAAGCCCGTGTCGGCATCGACGATGATCGGCAGCGACACGGCGTCGCGCACACGGGCGGTGTGCTCAGCCATCTCGGCCAGCCCCACGAACGCGAGGTCGGGCAGTCCGAGCGACATGTTGGTGACGCCCGCCCCGGTGAGGTACAGCGCCTCGAACCCGGCGTCTTCGATCACCCGCGCCGAGAGCGCGTTAAAGGCGCCGGGCACGAGCAGCCCCTGGCGGGCTTCGACTTTGCGGCGGAATTCGGCGCGGCGTTGCGCGGTCGCGGTGGTCATGAGGTGTCTCCGTCTCGGTAAATGGCCTTACCGTTCGCAATCTGCGTGCCAGTCGCCACGTCCCGTGAGAACGCCGCGCAAATCGACGTCAAATCATGCACTTGCGCTGGACAGCCCGTTTTCTGCGGATGTGGCAGAATCGGCGAACAGCCATTGAAACGTTTCATGAAACGCTCTTGAAACGCTCGCGAAACACCCGTGAAACACTCACGACGCGGTGCGTGAAACGTTTCATCGACGCCGTACGGAGACATCGTCATGCCCCCCAGCCTTTCCGGCACTGTGCCGCCGCCCTCTGCTTCGGCCGCCGCGGCCACCACGGCCGCACCGTCCGCACTGTCAGAGCGCCGCGCCCGTCGTCCGGGCATCGCCCTCGTCAGCATCAGCCGGTTGCAGACCCTGTGCGAGACCGTTGCACCGCGCTACACCGACCGGGCGCGCTTCTATTCCGTGCGCGAAGGTTACGGCGCGGCCGTCACGGCGTTGCAGTCGTATGTGGAGTCGGGCGCGGTCGATGTGGTGCTCGCGGCCGGATCGAACGGCGCTTACCTGCGCGAGAACCTCGACGTGCCGGTCGTGACCGTCAAGGTCAATGGCTTCGACGTGCTCAGCGCGATCACGCGTGCCACGACCACGTGGCCGGATCAACCGTTGGGTCTGGTGCTTCATGAGACCGTGTCGCGCGAGCTGGACGATCTCGGCCAGTTGCTCAAGATCGAGCTTCGGCAACGCGCGTATCGCTCCGCCGACGAGGTGCAGGCCGCCGTCGACACGCTGGCCGCGCAAGGCTGCAAGGTCATCATCGGCCCCGGCATGGCGTGCGATCTGGCGCAACAGGCAGGGCTCGAACACGTCTTTCTCTATTCGCTGGGCGCGGTGGAAGAAGCCTTCGAGCGATCCGTCGAGCTGGCGCGGGTGAGCCGCGAGAAGGAAGCGAAGCGCATGCGTCTGAACACCATCGTGGCGCACATGCGCGACGGGGTCGCGGCCTTCGACGAGAACGGACAACTCGAAGCGGTGAATCCGGCGATGTTTTCGCTGCTCGACATCGACGCCGAGCGAATGACGACCCACGGCGCCCGCCAATTCGAGCTCACGCGAAAGCTCGGGCCGATGTTGCGCGAGTTGTCTGAGGGCGGCGTGGCCATCGAGGAACGTCTGGCGCATATCGACGGTCGCGCGTTCATCGTGAGTTGCGTGCCGATCAACGAGCACGGTATGCGCTCGGGTGTAGTCGTCACCGTGCAGGACGCCCAGATGGCCCAGCGCATCGACCGTTCCTTGCGCACGACACAGCGGCCCAGGCACCTCGTCGCCAAGCACGAGCTTGCCGAGTTGGTCGGCAATTCGCCGCAGATCGAGAAGGTGAGACGGCTGGCGCGTACCGGCGCGTCTCACGATGCCACGGTGCTGCTGACCGGCGAGAGCGGAACCGGTAAAGAACTGGTCGCGCAGGGCATTCACAACGCGAGCGCACGACGCGGCAATCCGTTCGTCGCCTTCAACTGCGCGGCGCTGCCCGAAGGGCTCATCGAGAGCGAGCTGTTCGGGCATGACGAGGGCGCCTTCACTGGCGCGCGGCGCGGAGGCAAGGCGGGGCTGTTCGAGATTGCACACACGGGCACCATCTTCCTCGACGAGATCGGCGAGATGCCCGCCGCATTACAGAGCCGGTTGCTGCGCGTGTTGCAGGAACGCGAAGTGATGCGGCTGGGGTCGGGGCGTCCGGTCCCGATCGATGTTCGGGTGATTGCCGCGACACATCGCGACCTCAACGCGCTGGTCGAGCAAGGACGGTTCCGTGCGGATCTGTATTTCCGCTTGAACCTGCTGCAAGTCACGCTGCCCGCATTGCGCGAGCGCCGCGAGGATATCCGTCTGCTCGCACAAACGCTGCTCTCGAGAAACGCCGCGCAATACGGGCTGGATGCTCGCGCGTCGAAGCCGATTCTTGAGGTGCTTTCGCCGCTGTTCGATCATTACGACTGGCCGGGCAATGTGCGTGAGCTGGAGAATCTGCTCGCGCGTGCGGCGATCTATCTCGATAACGATATCGCTCGTCATGCGCAGACCGTGCATGAGGTGTTTCCGGAGTTGCAGCGACTGTCGACCCGTGCGCCGCGTGCTTCGAAAAGCGACGCCGACGAGGCCGCAACCCTCTCGCCCATCTCGCCCATCTCGCCAGTCACGCGCGCGGCCGCGCTTGCGGCGTTGCAAGCCGCGGGCGGCAATCGCGCGGCGGCAAGCCGTGCGCTCGGCATCAGCCGCACGACCTTCTGGCGACTGATGAAAGCCGCCGAGTGATGGCACGCCCACAGGCGAAGTGCCGGCGGATCGAATTTGACGAGTCGGCATTCACGCAAGAACGATCAAATGGGGGGCGGCACGATGCCCTACAGTTACGTCGATACGTTCTCGGAAATACCATGCACCCCGTTGCAAAAGCCCTTTGGTTTATCGAAGTCCGATTGGGCGACGAACTGACACTCGATCACATCGCCGACGCCTGCGAGATGACGCGCTTCTCGCTCTCACGCCTTTTTGCCGTCACCACCGGTTGGCCCGTGATGCGATATGTGCGCTCGAGACGACTGACGCGGGCAGCGCACGCGCTGGTGGCGGGTGCGCCGGAGATTCTCGGTGTGGCGCTCGATGCGGGGTATGGGTCTCACGAGGCGTTCACGCGCGCATTCACCGACGCCTTCGGCCTGACGCCGGAGCAACTGCGTTCGCGCCGTCATCTTGAAGGTCTGACGCTTGTGGAGCCGCTGCGTATGAAAGAAATCCAGTTTGTCGAACTCGTGCCGCCTCGCTTCGAGACGCCCTCGCTGCGGCTCATTGCCGGGATGAGTGACCGGTTCACGTTTGCCACGAACGAAGGCATTCCCGCGCTGTGGCAAGCGTTCAATCCTTACATCGGCAACCTTCCCGATCAGGTCGGCGATCTGACATACGGCGTGTGCTGCAACCCCGACGGTGACGGCGGATTCGAATACATCGCGGGGGTGGAGGTGCGTCGTAAAGACCGTCTGCCGGACGGCTTCCGATGCGTGGAAATTCCCGCCGTGCGCTATGCCGTGTTTGAACATCGCGGACACATCTCGACGTTGCACCAGACGGTCTACACCCTCTGGCATCACTGGTTCCCGTCGTCAGGACTGCAAGCCGCCGACGCACCCGACTTCGAGCGGTACAGCGCCGATTTCGATCCCGTTGCCGGCACGGGAACGCTGGAGATCTGGGTGCCGGTCAGCGAGTGAGGCCGATCCGCGAGTTGGCGTGTCGCAATGCATACCAACCACATTTCGTGACACGCTGAAACGTTCGCTCCCGCGCACTCACATAATTCGCTCCTGTCTTCCGTCCCGGTCCGTGTGGATCGCAACCTGTCAGGCGAGAGCGAATTGGTCTCATCACAAACCACCCGTCCCAGCGGCCAGAGCACGCTGTCGGATTTGCTACTGCTTGTAGCGCTCTCCACGCTTTGGGGAGCGTCTTACACGTTCATCAGAATCGGCGTCACAACGATTCCGCCGCTCACACTGATCGCCGCGAGGACGTTGATCGCTGGATCGGGCCTGCTGCTCTGGATGCGGATCCAGCGGATCCCGATGCCGCGAGACCCCGGCATCTGGCGACGCTTCTTCGTTCAGGCGTTGTTGAACAGCGTCGTTCCGTTCACGCTCATCGCGTGGGCTGAGCGGTCGGTGGAAGCGGGGCTGGCAACCATCCTCAACTCCGCGTCGCCCGTCTTCGCGTTTCTCGGAACGTGGCTGATTACGCGTCACGAGCGATTGACGCCCAGAAAATGCGTCGGCGTGGCGGCTGGACTGATCGGCATTTGTCTTGTCGTAGGGGTCGGCGCGTTCGAAACGCTAGGGCAGCAGCTCGTGCCTCAATTGGCGATCGTCGCAGCCACCGTCTGCTATTCGGGTGCGGCGATCTATGGCCGATCGTTCAAGGGGCTTCCCCCCGTGGTGCCGGCGGCGGGCTCGCTCGTGGTTGGCGCGGTATTGCTCGTGCCAACCAGTCTTGTTGTCGATCGTCCGTGGACGCTTCACCCGTCGATCCAATCGCTCGCAGCGCTCGTCGCGCTATCGGTCGTCTCCACGGCGTTCGCGTTCGTCATCTACTTCCGGCTCGTCAAGACACTGGGATCGGTGGGCGCGACCGCACAAGCCTATCTGCGAGTGCCGATCGGTGTCGGCATCAGCATCGCAGTGCTTGGAGAATCGCTCTCCACGTCCGCATGGTTAGGGCTGGCGTGCGTCGTCGCAGGCGTGGCGGCCATGACGCTTCCGTCGAGAAACGCCTGAGCGCCACGCGTCTGCTCTGCGATGTCGATGACGCGAGTGCGGTTGGGCGGACGTCAGGGCTTCATGGCATAGGTCGCCAGAAACGTAGGCAGAAAACGATCGATCACGAAGCGCGGATTGGGTTGTTCGTCTTCATAGAAGCCCTTGAGTACGAACCCCGCGTCGAGTTGTCCGCCGATCTGCTCGCCAAGGCTGTGACCGAAGACCAACGCTTCGCCGCCGGATTGCTTTGCAGCCAGTTCCGCCGGCGTCAGATCACGAACGTCGGAGTAGGGCACTTTGAAGCGCGGGCGGATGATGCCCTTCGACGCGTACTCCGGATCACGATCCTCCACAAAAACCACCGGATTGAAGAAGCTGCTGAGCAGTCTCCCGCCGCAGCGTAATACCCGGAAGCATTCCTGCCACACCGGGCGAATATCCGGCACGTACAGATTGGAAATCGGGTGGAAGACGCAGTCGAACGAGGCGTCGTCGAACATCGACAGATCGCGCATGTCGCCCTGAACTGTCGTGAGCGTCAGGGCATCCCGGCGCGCGACCATTTCGTCCTGTGCCAACTGGGCAGCGGAGGCATCCAGCACGCTCACGCGTGCGCCTGCCGCGCTCAGCACCGGCGCTTGTTGACCACCGCCGGAAGCGAGGCAAAGAATGCGTTGGCCCCGGACGTCGGGCAACCAGCCGTCGGGGAGCGCCGACGGTGTGAGGTGCACGGCCCAGTCGCCGCGTCTGGCCGACGCAATGACGTCTGCGCTGACAGGACGCGACCACTCGCACTTCGTCGCCGCCTGGCGATCCCATGCGGCGCGGTTGTGTTCGAGAACGTCGAGGTGAGGAGCTTGCGAATCAGACATGGTGTTTTCCTGATGAGAATGGGGAAAACTGCCCATACAGACGCGAAACGCATATCGATGCAACGACGCGACAGGCCGCGGTGGCCGGTGACGCAAACGTCGGGTCAGGCTCGATCGTCAAAAGTCAAAACGAAAAGCAATGCGCTCGCGCAACAGGCAGCGAGTGGACGAGATGCAGAAGCATCCGGCATTACTTGTTCATTCTGATTGACTCCGGAGGAAGGGGAGGGACGCGCGAGATGGTAACACCTCGCATTGAAAGCAAAAAGCGCTGTCCTGCGGGACAGCGCTTTTTGTGGGCATTCACAGCTTGTGGTGTGCGTCCCGTTGGGACAGACGCGCGCACATCGCCTAAATCCCGCTTAGATCACGCCTTGCGCGAGCATCGCGTCGGCGACCTTCACGAACCCGGCGACGTTAGCGCCGTTCACGTAGCTCACCGAGCCATCGGCACGGCGGCCATGTGCCACACAGACCTCGTGGATGCTGCGCATGATGTCGTGCAGACGCGCATCGACTTCCTCGCGCGGCCACGAAATACGCATGGCATTCTGGCTCATTTCCAGCCCCGAGGTGGCAACGCCACCGGCGTTGCTCGCCTTGCCCGGCGCGTACAGAATGCCGTGGCTCTCGAAGCGCTTCGCCGCCTCGTTGGTCGACGGCATGTTGGCGCCTTCCGCAACGCAAATCACACCGTTCCCGATCAGCGTTGCGGCGTCGTCGGCATCCAGTTCGTTCTGCGTGGCGCACGGCAGCGCCACGTCGACAGGGATATGCCAGGGACGCTGGCCCGGCAGGAATTCGAGACCGGTGCGCTTCGCGTAATCGCTGACGCGACCGTAGTGATGGTTCTTCACATCCATCAGTTCGGCGAGTTTTTCGGGGGTGAAGCCCGCCTCATCGACGACCGTGCCGCTGGAGTCGGAGACGGTGATGACCTTCGCGCCGAGCGCCATGGCTTTCTCTACCGCGTATTGCGCAACGTTGCCCGAGCCCGAGACGCTCACACGCAAGCCGTCGAAGCTGCGGCCGGTCTGCTTGAGCATTTCCTCGGCGAAGTACACCGTGCCGTACCCCGTGGCTTCCGGACGAATCAGCGAGCCGCCGAACGACAAGCCCTTGCCAGTGAACACGCAGTCAGCGCGATTGGAGAGCTTCTTCATCATGCCGGCCATAAAGCCGACTTCGCGGCCGCCCACACCGATATCACCGGCGGGTACGTCCGTGTCGCTGCCGACATGCCGGAACAGTTCGCTCACGAACGCCTGACAGAACCGCATGACTTCGCCGGGGCTCTTGCCTTTGGGATCGAAGTCGGAACCGCCTTTGCCACCGCCCATCGGCAGGGTAGTCAGTGCGTTCTTGAAGGTCTGCTCGAAGGCAAGAAATTTGAGGATCGAGAGGTTGACCGACGGATGGAAACGCAGGCCGCCCTTGTACGGACCGATGGCCGAGCTGTGCTGGATGCGATAGCCGCGATTGACCTGAACGTCACCGTGATCGTTGACCCACGACACCCGGAACATGACGATGCGCTCGGGTTCGACCAGACGGTCGAGCAAACCGTGCTCGGCATATTTCGGATGCTGCGAAATGAACGGCCAAAGGCTTTCCATCACCTCCGTGACAGCTTGCAGGAACTCCTGTTGGCCAGGGTTGCGCTCGGCAGTGGAGCGCAGGAAATCGTCAAGTGATTGATATTTCATCTCGGATGCCCATGAATGGGGCTTATTCTTGTGCGGGAAAAGCATTTTGCACCATTTAGGATCACAAGATGATCAGTAAATTAAAAAAATGGCGTGAATTTCAGTGTTTTGTGCTGCCATCGAACGTAGTGCCAAGCAATCGTGCTTAACGCGAGTTGTGCTTAGCGCTCCGAGCCCCGGGCTTCCTCCAGCATCCACTTCGCAAACGCCTGTACTGGCCCGTCACACAATTCGATGGGCTCGGGCAGCACGAGACAGAATTTCTTGGCGACCGCTTTGCCATCCGGCCAGGGGGCGACCAGGCGGCCCTGCTCAAGCTCGGCACCGATGTATAGACGCGGCACCAGCGCAACACCCAAGCCAGCGAGCGCCGCCGCTATCAGCATGGAATGGAGATCGTAACGGGCGCCGACCGCCGGGTTGGTCAGCGCGATGCCTGACGCCTGCGCATAAATCTGCCAGGCGTCGGGATTTTGCCGACGGTGGAGGAGCGGCAGCTCGTCGAGCGACGGGTTGGCACGGGCGTCTGAGAGAAGCGCCGGACTGCACACGGGCACGAGAATCTCCTCGAGCAGGTGATGCAGATGCATACCCGCCCACGCCGGATGCTCGAAATGAATGGCGGCGTCGAAGCCGCTACCGGCAAGTAGGAAGGGCTCCATTCGTTCGGCAATGTGCACGGTGATGTTCGGATGCGCATGCTGAAAGCGCTTCAGCCGCGGGATGAGCCAACGGGTCGCGAACGTCGGGCTCGCAGCGATATCAATGCTGGCGCCCTCGATGGGCTGCCCCATGAGATAGAGGCTGTCCCGTTCCAGCCGATCCAGAATCTCCCGAACCTGCACCGCGTATCGCGTGCCATTGGGCGCGAGTCGAACCCGATTTCCTATTCGCTCGAACAAGGCCACCCCCAAAAACGCCTCCAACCGGCCGATCTGACGACTGACCGCGCCCTCGGTGCGGGCCAGTTCCTCGGCGGCGCGGGCAAAGCTGCCATGTCGAGCCGCGGCCTCGAACGCCAGGAGTGCGGAGTTGCTTGGAATTTTTCGTCGCATGAAAGTCTCGCCGGTCGGAACGTGTTCGGCGCCAGCTTGAGCAAACATCACTGAAGGCTGACTTTAATTCGTTATAGGCATTGGAAATGCCAGCTTAGCATTACGTTACTGCACTAAGAATGCATGCTTCGTAGAAGGATGCGCATCCTGTAAAGAGGACAATCTGATGATTTACACCGTGGAATGCAGCTTCGCCGACCCTGGCAGCGAAGCCGAGTGGAACGACTTCTACAGCCTTGAAAAGCTGCCGGCCCTCATCTCGGTGACCGGCTTTCACACGTCGCAGCGCTTCAGAGCGATAAGCGAGGGTTGTCCGGTCTACCTGGCGGTGCACACGATTGACGGTCTCGACGTTCTGACGGGAGAGGAATATCGCCAGAAGGGCGGTGGCAATTTCGCAAGGTGGCAGCAGCACATCACCGACTGGCATCGAAATCTCTATAGCGATATCGGTCTCGCACCGGCGGTGAAGGCTGACGAACGCCTCGTGCTGTGTGCAAGCGGTCCCGATCCGCTGATTCAGTTGGGGCTTGAGCCGCTGGCCATGCAAGCCGTTGCGTTGGAGAAGTTTCCGGAGCGTCGCTGGCTCGCCGTTCTGCCTCGGGAAAGCGCTCAGCGTGTCGTGAGTGCGGCTGACGGCATCTACCTCTACGCGCCGATGACGGAGCAACTGACCAGCGCTCGCTCCCGTTCCACAGCGCTGACAAAGTAGGTCTGCGATGCCGAACGTCACTTTCTATATCGACGCGGAAAAAATGCCATCTGACGAGTGTCTTGCAGGGCTTTCCAGCGACTGCATCGAACTCTGTACGAAGGTCATTGGCGCGCAAGTCAAAAACGTTCACGTCATCTATGTGGGCGTTCGGCATGGGCATGGTCATCCTGTCTTCGCGCAAATCCAGTATCGACTCGAGGCGTTTCGCACGCCTGCGGTGATGAGCCGATTCATGGAAGCCATGGACAACGCCATCGCTCACCGCACAAGCCTCTCGGCCCGCATTCGTTGTTTTGGTTATGCGGCGTCGAGCATTCACGCCCGAAATTAATCCGTCTGGAGAACTGCTGTGTCCGCTCCCGCTTTTCCGAGTCAACAAGTTGGGGATTTCACGATTACCGCCATCAGCGATGGCTACCTCACTGCCAGTCTCGACTTCCTCTCGAATATCGACACGTCGGAGGCATCCAGAATGCAGCGCGATGCCGGGCAGAAGGAGCCCTCTGCGGTGCACATCAACTGCTACGTAGTGCGCGGCGCGGGCCGCACGATCCTCATCGATGCGGGCGCCGGAGGGATCAAGCAGTGGGGCGG
>NZ_JAELTP010000206.1 GCF_016428915.1 Pandoraea sp. ASV26 | reverse complement strand
AGATACACAATATCGTCTCGTGGGCTCGGAGATGTGTATAAGAGACAGGCTTCGATGTGTTATTAGATATAATTTGGGCAACATGCTCCATGGCTTCTTGCTCGCTCCGGAATATCAATTCAGTGAACACAGCCTGCAGCCATTGCATTATCCGATGCACTGCGAGATGAACCCACCCCTTGGGCTTAAACTCGCCATCGAGATACACCATTTGCTCATTCTGCTGGCCGGGTAGAGCACGCAGGACTGAGAGGCAGGTTTCGCGAATAGGAAGCGGCAAGTGGCTGAACGCGATGTTTCGATCTTGCTCAACTTTTTCTCTTTGAGAATTATTATTACTGTACGGGCTATTCTGCGCGGTTGATACCAAGTTTGGCTGTGTCTCTTCCAGAGAAGAAGTATAGCCTAGGCGCATGTTCCGACGCAAACGCTTTGGTGCAGGAGGCGTCCGACTCGCTAGATGTCCATCGCCAGCTGCAGGCAACGGATCATCACTAGCGGCTTTGATCTTTCGCGTCGGAGTAGCCGAGTAGACGCACTCGATGATTCTGTTTTTCGAGCGGCAGCGAGAGCAAACCGGCCACGCGTGATTGCAGGCAACCTTGCGCGTGCGGCACGGATCGCACGCAGCCTGGCTTCCGTTTGGTCGAAGCTGATGCGACGCTCCATGTCTAGTCTCCGCGGGCATAACTCGAATATCAGCGCGCGTGTGACTGTAG
>NZ_JAELTP010000205.1 GCF_016428915.1 Pandoraea sp. ASV26 | reverse complement strand
CTGTTCCTGAACTTCACCCAGCGCGTATCTATCCTGTTGCCATTTTCCTGTGGTACCTCGTAAGGAGTCTGCAAGTCTGCGACAGAATTGACGCGCCAAATCCCGACCTGCTGAGAGGCAGCTTTATCTGGATAACTCTCACCAGGCCCAAGACCGTACCAAGTTACTTGGTCTATCGACTTATTCAACTGTAGATCAAGTCCAATTCGTGGAACATGTTCTGGGAATGACCCTGTTGGCTGGACATGATGAACATGGATTTGTAGACTCCCCCTGTTTGTGATGACATAACTAATATCGCATTCCCATCCCCACGCAAGAACAGGGGGCGTCAGAAATGTTTTCATGCGAACAGAAATTTTGTCGCTCGCTGATTGATCAATATCAAGGCCTTTTAACTGGGATGTAAGCTGGTCAATCCCAAATCTTTGCCAATACGGAAGTGATTGCGGCACATCATTGTCTGTGGCTGGTCGCCAGAAGCTTGGGATAGCTCCATGTTTCTTGATAGGATGCTGTTTGATAAGCTTTTGTCCATTGGACGCCCAGTTACAAAGGTAGCCCCTTGCTGTGTCAAAGGTAAACTCGTAACCTTGGCCAAAGACGTGTGCCGTAGACCGTGATATTCTAAACTGTGGCTTAGCTGAGAGGTCCATAGCCAGATGGTGTTTATTGATGGGGAAAGGCCTGTCAGCGAGCCTGAACTGGAACCATGCTACTTCATGAC
>NZ_JAELTP010000204.1 GCF_016428915.1 Pandoraea sp. ASV26 | reverse complement strand
CTCCTCCCCCGCCAGACCGACGCCGCCCCCACCCCCAGCACCGGCGGCAGCGGTGGCATCGGCGGCATCTCCAAGGCCTGCCAGAGCGACATCAACGAGCTCCAAGGCAACAGCGACAGCTCTTTCCCCACGGCCCCGAGCTTCTTCAGCTCCATCACAGCCACCGGCGCCGCACTCTGCAGCTTCACGCCTCCCGCCAGCGCCAGCTCCGAGTGGAACAGCTTCACGTCGGCAGTCATGTCTTGGGCTGGCGAGAACGAGGATCTGTTTGAGATAATCCAAAACGACTGCAACTCGGATTTGCTCCAGATCCCTGACCTGTCTAGCTGCAAGGCTGCTTCCAACGACGGCGACAATAGCGATGGCGACAGCGACAAGTCGAGCGACAACAATGACAAGGAGGGCGCTGCTGCTCTCAACGGCCCTACTACTGCCCTGGGTGCGGTTCTCGTTGCCGGTGTTGCTGCTGTTATTGCACTGTAAAATAGATTATATTGATATCCTATAGAAGCAGCGGGAAAAGAATCTCACCGCCAATGAATTGAACGAATGATAAAACAAAGACAAAAGTCAAACTCGCCAATGAATTGAATGAACAATAAAACAAGACACAAGTCAAAATCTAGATCATCATTTGTCGTGATAAATGGTTCCGTGCTGCATTGTGCTATGCCCCTGTATAGATATGCTAAAGGTGCGATTTACAAACGTCCGTCCATTGCTTGCGATTGGT
>NZ_JAELTP010000203.1 GCF_016428915.1 Pandoraea sp. ASV26 | reverse complement strand
GAGTGCTCGAAAGAGAACCGTAACACAGGTGCTGCATGGCTGTCGTCAGCTCGTGTCGTGAGATGTTGGGTTAAGTCCCGCAACGAGCGCAACCCTTGTCCTTAGTTGCTACGCAAGAGCACTCTAAGGAGACTGCCGGTGACAAACCGGAGGAAGGTGGGGATGACGTCAAGTCCTCATGGCCCTTATGGGTAGGGCTTCACACGTCATACAATGGTCGGTACAGAGGGCTGCCAAACCGCGAGGTGGAGCTAACCCCAGAAAACCGATCGTAGTCCGGATCGCAGTCTGCAACTCGACTGCGTGAAGCTGGAATCGCTAGTAATCGCGGATCAGCATGTCGCGGTGAATACGTTCCCGGGTCTTGTACACACCGCCCGTCACACCATGGGAGTGGGTTTTGCCAGAAGTAGGTAGCCTAACCGCAAGGAGGGCGCTTACCACGGCAGGATTCATGACTGGGGTGAAGTCGTAACAAGGTAGCCGTAGGGGAACCTGCGGCTGGATCACCTCCTTTCTAGAGCATGCACTGGAAGTTGAGTGTTCACGCTTATCGGTTGTTGACTGCGTAGATCTAAGTCGGGTCTGTAGCTCAGGTGGTTAGAGCACCGTCTTGATAAGGCGGGGGTCGAAGGTTCAAGTCCTTCCAGACCCACCAAACTCTTTCCACCGACGCCTGGTAGAAAGAAATCTGGCTGAGGCAAGGCACAAAAGGCCGCCGCATACATCGGTATGCAAGGTTTTTTGTAACGCCGCATCAGACTGATTTGGGGG
>NZ_JAELTP010000202.1 GCF_016428915.1 Pandoraea sp. ASV26 | reverse complement strand
GCCCAGGCTGATACCGAAGGCGTCGTACTCTGCGTGGTTTTCGATATCGCGCGTCGTCAGCGAGCCAGTTTTCAGACGGTTCCTATCCTCTTCAGCGGCCTTGTCGGTCGAGGCGATGATGGCGCCCGTCAGATCGGTGTTGCCTTTGACGGTGACGTCGAAGCCACCATCGCCGGCTTTGATCCCCGACTGTTCGGTGACGCTCGCGAAGTCGCTATTGATTTGCTGATGGCTGACGTTGATGCTGCCGGACGCGCCACCGACCCCCACCGTGGCACTGCCGTTGATCGATTGATCCGTGGACGCGTAGACGCTCGTGTCCTGCAAGCTTTCGATGTTCAGATCGCCGCCGACATTGGCAACGACTCGCTCGCCGGCAATCGTCCCGCCCCGGATGTTCGTGTCTCCGCCCGAGCTGATCTCGGCCGTGCGGCCCGCCACGATATGGCTGGACCGATGCGTCACGTCCTTCCCATCGGCCTTGCCACGCGACACGCTGGCCTCGCCCGTGACCCCCACCAACGGACCACTGCTACCCACAGAGATACCCACTCCGATGCCGCCCGACACGCCGGAGGATGTGCGGTGGTGTTCCGAGGTGTCTTGGGCCGCCAGGACGTCGAACGAGCCGTCGGAGGTGAGCTTGACGTCCTGTTCGGCGGCGATTTCGCTGCCGCGAATGAGCAGCGACGACTGATCGCCGTCCCCGATGGCCGCGACGGTGACGTTGCCGCCTGCCCGCACGGTCGAGCCGTTGGACGTTGTACTGTCGTTGGTCTCGCGGCTCACCTGCTTCGATCCGCCGACGGTGACCGAGATATTGACGTTGGCCGCATCCTTAAGG
>NZ_JAELTP010000201.1 GCF_016428915.1 Pandoraea sp. ASV26 | reverse complement strand
GATCAGAGGTGCCGGGGCAGGCACAGTCTCTAATACAGAACACTTCTCTAACGCGGCCGGGGAATGCGTTGACAATCTTCTGGGCGCCAGAGACGGCAACCTGTTTGCAAGAGCCGACACCGGGAATCTTTGGAGCATTGTAGCCACCAAAACCATTGGCGGGATTGTCACAACACTTCACACCGTTAGGTCCAGGGCACTCCAGGCCACCAGAGGTACCGGCGCAGTCAGATGTCCAGCGGCAATTGCCTGTACCGCCAGAACCGCATTTGGGCTTGCTGCAGCACTTGACACCGGCAGGGTCTGCAGGACAGGCGCCACTAATAGAGGTGCCGCCATACTTTTGGCAGTTGGCGTCTGTGACACACACTCCTGCGACACCGTTGGGGCCATAGCAAGGCTCGTTGACGGCAGCAAAAGCTGTAGCGGCAAAGCCGAGCGTGGCGGCGAATGAAAGGACTCTCATAGTGTGGAAAGAAAATAAGCTTGTTTTTTAAAGTTGTAGACTAAGCTTGTCTCTCAAGGTTCTCATTAACGGAAAACCGAAAAACAAACACTTTATATAGTTTTCTCTTCCCCATACTGAATGTAACTGCAACATTTCAAGTGTCACTCGGCGAATCTTACTGCATCTACGTAAACGGCGTCGTCCCAGCCGATCAATCAGCCGGCTTACTGCAGGGGCTGAACAATGGGCAAGGGGCCGCTACCAATGAAAGCCACTACAGCCCTGGGACTGGCATTCAGAGCTGAGGCAGATTGGGGGCGCTGCACTGATCTACATCGTGAAAATGCCTGGAGCTATAACCAATATGGAAGGCGATCAACTACATTGTTCCGATGGTACGCTGACAGGGTGACGTATGATGACCCGACTCAATCGTGAATATTACGC
>NZ_JAELTP010000200.1 GCF_016428915.1 Pandoraea sp. ASV26 | reverse complement strand
TACGACAGCCCGCTCGGCGAGATGCTGCTCGTCGCCAACGGCGACGCCCTCACCGGCGTGTATTTCTCGCATCAGAAGTACTTTCCGCAAGACGGGGACGTGCGCCGCGATGGCGACGACATTGCCGTTCTCAACGACACAAAGCGTCAACTCGACGAGTATTTTCACGAAGGACGACGCACGTTCGCGCTGCCGCTAGCCCCTGAAGGCACGCCGTTTCAGCAAAGCGTCTGGGCAGAACTGCGCCGCATTCCCTTCGGCGAGACACGCAGCTATGGCGAGCTCGCCTACGCGCTGGGCGACGCGAACAAGTCGCGCGCGGTCGGCGCCGCCAACGGGCGGAATCCGATAACGATCATCGTCCCATGCCACCGCGTGATTGGCGCAGACGGCACGCTCACCGGCTATGCCAGCGGTGTCGAGCGCAAGCTCGCGCTGCTCTCGCTCGAAGGCGCCGCGCTGGCCCCGGTCACGGGAACAGGCTCGGGCCCACGCATCGGGGCGACGCGCCGCACGCGACTGTCCGCACCGGCCAATCTCGCGTTCGATTTCTGACGGCATTCGTGCGCTGACGCCGCCACGTCGCCGTGCCTCGATACCCCGGGTCGACGCGATTGGTGACGGCGTCCCATCAATCGCGTTCACGCATGCCGTACAATCGTGAGTTCATGTATTTCTGCTTTGCACAACTATGCGCTCACGCACCGCCAAACGACTGACTCCCGACGCCGAAAAACTGGTCGGCCACGCGCTTGCGCTCGCCGCCTCAGGTAGCCGTATCGAAGACCGTTTCTGGGAAGCCCAGCTCGACACGTTGCTCACGCGCGTGCTGCGCACCGGCAACCAGCCGGCCATCGACGCAGCGCTCGATCACCTTCAGGCCAACCACAGCGAGGCCTATGGCGCGCTGGCCGACCTGATCGAAT
>NZ_JAELTP010000199.1 GCF_016428915.1 Pandoraea sp. ASV26 | reverse complement strand
GGTACGGCGACGCAACCGGCCATCATCACGGCCACCGCGGTGCCTCCAGCCAGCATAAGTAAGCGTTTCACGATCCACCTCCCGCATCAACGATTCAAGTCTCGCGCGGAGAGATCAACGCCGGATATCCGACACTTCTTCAGTCTTTACCGCGCCTGCCTGACTCGTTAGACAGCAGGTTCCCGGGAAATGCACTCGGGAGTGCCCCTTCTTTAGTTACCAAACGTGACATTGGTAACGACGACGGAATATCACCGGCTGACGGTTCCCGGCGGGCGCCGCGGTCTCGGATCAGAACACCCAGCAACGGTCGCGGCCGGCACGCTTGGCGCGGTACAACGCCATGTCGGCGCGCTCGACCATGTTCATCGGCGAGTCGGCGTCCTGCCACTCCGTGATGCCGAAACTCGCCGAGAAGCGCAGCGGGGGTTCGCTGCCTTCAAGCGATTCGCGCTTGCACCGCTCGCGGATGCGGTCCGCCACACGCAGCGCGTCACGCTCGCTGGCCCCCGGCAACAGAATCGCGAACTCCTCACCGCCGATGCGGCCGATCAGGTCGTCACCGCGCAACGTCGACGAACACACCAGCACAAAGCGGCACAGCACCTGATCGCCGATGGCATGTCCGTAGGTGTCGTTGATCGACTTGAAGTGATCGAGATCGGCCACGATGAGGCTCATCGGCTCATTCTTGCGTTGGGCGGCTTCCAGCAACTGATCGAAGCGATGGAAGAAGTAACGACGCGTGAGACTGCCGGTCAATTCGTCGTAACTGGCTTCAAACGCCAATTGATTGTTCGCAGCACGCAGTTCCTCGTTCGACTGGCGCGTCTCGCGATGCTGCACGCGCTCACGCCAATACGTCCAGCCAGCGAGCACAACGATGACGACACCGCCCAGATAAAGCAGGAAACACAACGCGACGTCTTTCGCATGCTCGCGAGTGAGCGCCTCCCAGCCGTCGACC
>NZ_JAELTP010000198.1 GCF_016428915.1 Pandoraea sp. ASV26 | reverse complement strand
GGGTCTACACCCAGCGACTGAACGCCCTATTCGGACTCGCTTTCGCTACGCCTTCCCTATTCGGTTAAGCTTGCCACTGAATGTAAGTCGCTGACCCATTATACAAAAGGTACGCCGTCACCCCTTACGAGGCTCCGACTGTTTGTATGCATGCGGTTTCAGGATCTATTTCACTCCCCTCCCGGGGTTCTTTTCGCCTTTCCCTCACGGTACTGGTTCACTATCGGTCGATTACGAGTATTTAGCCTTGGAGGATGGTCCCCCCATCTTCAGACAGGATTTCACGTGTCCCGCCCTACTTATCTCAAGCTTAGTTCCACACCAGGGTTTTCTCATACGGGGCTATCACCCACTATGGCCGGACTTTCCATTCCGTTTTGATAACACCGGTGCTAAATCTTGAAGGCTGGTCCCATTTCGCTCGCCACTACTTTGGGAATCTCGGTTGATTTCTTTTCCTGCAGCTACTTAGATGTTTCAGTTCGCCGCGTTCGCTTCACTAGACCTATGTATTCAGTCTAGGATGACCTAAAAGGCCGGGTTTCCCCATTCGGACATTTGTGGATCAATGCTTATTTGCCAGCTCCCCACAACTTTTCGCAGGCTATCGCGTCCTTCATCGCCTGTAATCGCCAAGGCATCCACCACATGCACTTATTCGCTTGACCCTATAACGAGTGTGTCTTTCGACATTCGTTATAGGTTGAGTTATCGCGTTGTGCCGTATTCCAAGTCATCTTTCGATCACTTTAAATACTGGTTGATACAATCACAACCCGTACAATTTCCACGCGCCATCTCTAACGCGCTTCCGTTGTACTACTACTTCTTCTAAATTGTTAAAGAACAAATACTGCATGACATTGCTGTCATTCAAAAACATTCACGTGGATTCACTACAGAAATACTGCAGACGTACTGACGTAAAAGCTTTTGACTGACATCGATGTGCGATCTAAGGAATTGGTGGAGGCAGACGGGATCGAACCGACGACCCCCTGCTTGCAAAGCAGGTGCTCTCCCAGCTGAGCTATGCCCCC
>NZ_JAELTP010000197.1 GCF_016428915.1 Pandoraea sp. ASV26 | reverse complement strand
ATCCTACACAGACCGGTTCAAAGTCCAATGCAAAGCTACAGTAAAGGTTCATGGGGTCTTTCCGTCTAGCCGCGGGTAGATTGCATCATCACAAACACTTCAACTTCGCTGAGTCTCGGGAGGAGACAGTGTGGCCATCGTTACGCCATTCGTGCAGGTCGGAACTTACCCGACAAGGAATTTCGCTACCTTAGGACCGTTATAGTTACGGCCGCCGTTTACCGGGACTTCAATCAAGAGCTTGCACCCCATCATTTAATCTTCCGGCACCGGGCAGGCGTCACACCCTATACGTCCACTTTCGTGTTTGCAGAGTGCTGTGTTTTTATTAAACAGTCGCAGCCACCAGTTTATTGCAACCCCTTCACCCTCCTGGCGCAGGCCAGTCAAGCTACAAGGGCGTACCTTATCCCGAAGTTACGGTACCAATTTGCCGAGTTCCTTCTCCCGAGTTCTCTCAAGCGCCTTAGAATACTCATCTCGCCCACCTGTGTCGGTTTGCGGTACGGTCTCGTATGACTGAAGCTTAGAGGCTTTTCTTGGAACCACTTCCAATTGCTTCGCGAAACAAGTTCGCTCGCCCCACAGCCTTGAATTACGCGCCCGGATTTGCCTAAGCGCCTTCTCCACTGCAGGGACCGGGACTTCCAACACCCGGACAACCTTCCGCGATCCGTCCCCCCATCGCATCATACGACGGTGCAGGAATATTAACCTGCTTCCCATCAGCTACGCATCTCTGCCTCGCCTTAGGGGCCGACTCACCCTACGCCGATGAACGTTGCGTAGGAAACCTTGGGCTTACGGCGAGGGGGCCTTTCACCCCCTTTATCGCTACTCATGTCAGCATTCGCACTTCTGATACCTCCAGCATCCTTCACAAGACACCTTCACAGGCTTACAGAACGCTCTCCTACCATGCGAGCAAGCTCGCATCCGCAGCTTCGGTATATTGCTTAGCCCCGTTACATCTTCCGCGCAGGACGACTCGATCAGTGAGCTATTACGCTTTCTTTAAAGGGTGGCTGCTTCTAAGCCAACCTCCTGACTGTTTTAGCC